>NZ_BAABGT010000107.1:0-3475 GCF_039541715.1 Pseudonocardia xishanensis | reverse complement strand
CCGCGACACCACTCAAGCATCGCTCACGCACCTCCCGTCATTTGGGAGACACGCCCTAGGTCAGGGACCACTCACGCCTTATTGACTGGGCGCACCGAATCATCGGCACCAACGGTCTGATGCCGATCCCACCTGCCAGGACGACGTAGCGATCTGCGCCCACGAAGAGAAAGTTGTTGCGCGGGCCGGAAACCTCGATGGTGTCACCCTCGGCCAGGACGTCATCAACGTAGACCGAGCCCCTGCGACTCTCCGGAGCCCGCTGCACCGCCAGTTCGTAATGCGCAGCATCCGCCGGATCTCCGCAGAGTGAGTACTGGCGCGTAGTCCCGTCCGGCAGGACGATATGAGCCCCCGGTGACCACGACGGCAGAGGTCCGCGCGAACCGCCGCGAAGGACGATGTGCACGATCCCGTCGGCGATGTGCTCCTTCCGGTCTACCAGAGGCCTGGTTCCGGCAAGCGAACTATCCGACTCGATTGGTCGTGACTCGGCGGCCGCGTCTGCCCCGTTCACCGCACAGCCTCGGGCAACGGGATGAGGGGGAGCGATTCGGGAGACCGGAACAGACGCCCGCTCCAGTGGAGCTCCTCCATGGCAAGACGTGGCTCGGGGAAGTGCGCGATGAGGCCTCGAAACACCATGGTGGCCTCCATCCTGGCGAGGTTGGCGCCGACGCAGAAGTGCGGTCCGATTCCAAAGGCGAGGTGTTCCCGCGCGTCATCGCGGCGGATGTCGAGGACGTCAGGACGGTCGAACACCTGAGGGTCCCGGTTCGCGGCCGCCAGGACCCCGATCACCGTATCACCGCGATGAATTTCGTGATCGTCGATGAGGTGATCCTGGACTGCGACCTGTTGGACGAACTGTGAGGGTGTGACGAATCGGAGCAGTTCTTCGACCGCTCCGGGGATCAGCGCCGGCTCCTCGACGAGTCGAGTCCACTCACCGGGTCGGCGAAGAAGCTCGAGGACTCCGATCGTGAGCAGGTTGCTGGTCGTCTCGTGGCCGGCGAAGATGAGCAGGGCGACCATCTCCTCCAGCTCGGACCAGGACAACGAGTCCGCCTGTTCTGCTCGGACAAGAGCGCTGAGAAGGCCGCCAGATGGCTCTGCGGACTCGCCAGCTCGATAGAGCAGCTCGGCGATATAGTCCATGAGTTCGCCGTAGACCTGGTCGGCGCCCAGAGCTTTGTCTTCGGATTCGGCGTTCAGCTTGCCTTCAGCGAGTACCGCGGACCACTGGTGAATTAGTTCGATCTCAGTGAGATTGATTCCCAGAATATCTCCGAGGACTCCCAGGGAGAGGGCGTATGATAATGTCTTGAAATCGACCACGCCCGACCCACCGGCGTGAAGCGATTTCATCATCGAGTCGACCCGGGCCTGGACGCGTTCCGACATGTTCCGGGCGATGGCGCGCATCGACAACGGTGGCAGCATCAGCTTGCGTATCCGTGGGTGATCTGGCGGGTCCATGCGGACCACCTGACGGTACTCGTGGTCCATGAAACGGTCGAATGCTGCCTGGCCGGCGGGCGAGAAGGACTCTCGTGCCTGTCGGAACCGCGACGAGTTCCGGTTCTGGGCCCTGCTGTAATACTCGTTGTTGTCGGAAATAAGTCGTTTGACGTCACGATGCCTGCTGAGGATGACGGTCTCGCCCATGCGCAAGACCGGTGCCACCGTCCTCAGGTGGTTCCAAGTCGGGTACGGGTCGGCCAGGAGTCTGCTGTCTCCGGCGAGGAGTCGGTTCACGTCGGCGTCGACGTCGAGCACCGTCGGACCTCCTTCGCTTCAGTCGGTGAGGGGTCGTGCGGTCGCGACCTCTTCGCGGCCAGTCGATTCGGTACCTGCGGACGCGGGTTCGTGGGCGAGAAGCTGCGCGTGACGAGGTGTCTCCGACCCCGATCCGATGCCCCGCACCGCGAGGACGCCGATGAGGCACCACGCTGCGACGTAGGCCGCTACCCACCACGGGGTGCCATGTCCGTAGAGGACAAGTGCGGCACCGACCAGAGGAGTCGTCCCCGCCGCGATCGCTCCGCTGAGTTCTTTCGTGAACGCGATCCCCGTGTGTCGGACCTCGGTCGGAAAGATGTTGACGAAGATCCCCGGGAATGCGCCCGCCGCTCCAGCATGGCCTACCGAAAAAATTGCACTCAAAGCCACGATGACCAGCCAATTCGGGCTGGAGCGCGCCGCCATGAAGAACAAGAAGATCCCTGGAATAGATATACTCATGGCGATCGTCCATATCCGCCTGAAGCCGTACTTATCGCAAAGGCTTCCTGCGATGGGGTTCGCGATGATCCCGAAGAAGGTGCCGACCGAGACCGCGGTGAGCGCCGTCGTGGCGGGCAGGTGCCGGGTGTTGGTGAGGAAGCTGACCGAGAACGTCATGAGAGTATACGTGAGAACGTTGATCGAACTCATCATTGCGAAGGAAAGGGCCACTTCCCGTTTCCTGTTGCTGAGCAATTGCCGGAGGGGCTGGGCGGCTGCGCCTACTGAACGAAGGCGGTCCATCACCGCTACAAACTCGGGTGATTCATCGAGTTTCGATCGCATGTACAGCGCGACGATGCAGAGAGGCCCAGCGCAGAGGAAGGGGATGCGCCAGCCCCAGCTGAGCAGAGCATCCTGGGGCAGGCTCGACACGATCAGAAAGGCGAGGCTCGCGAGAAGGACACCTCCGAGGGAGGTTGCTTGCATCAGGGCGGTGTAGAAGCCACGGCGCCGCTGTGGCGTGTACTCGGCGGTCAGGGCCAACGCTCCCGCAAACTCGGCGCCGGCGCCGAAGCCCTGCGCGAGCCGAAGGGTCACCAGGAGGACTGCGGCCCAGATGCCGATCATGTCGTACGTCGGGAGAAACCCGGTCGCGAAGCTGGACGCACTCATCAGCACAATAGTGAAGATCAGCGCGGGCTTGCGGCCGTGACGGTCTCCGAATCGTCCAACCAGGATGCCGCCGAACGGCCGGGCCACGTAGGGGACTCCGAAAGCCGCGAAGGCCGCGAGAAGGGCGACGCTGTCGGATTGATGCGGAAAGAACAGCTTGGCCGCGAACAGCGCGGCGAGTGATCCATAGAGGGAGAAGTCGAACCACTCGATCAACGTGCCGACCGCTGCTGCGGCGATCGCTCTGCGACCGTCGCGAGACAGGGCCGGCGTGGAGCCGCTCAAGGCTTCTGCATGACTCATGATTCCCTTCCGATGGCTGTCCTGCGTCAACGGTGACACTCGGCCCGGTCGTGCAAGCGGGTAGGCCGCGAGGCATGGGCGGTTCGCTCATGGGCGGTGGAAAGGCTGAGGACCGGATCACCGACTGGGTCGACCCCGACCGTGGGCTGGGTCCTGCTGAGTCGTTCGGCCAGCCGGATCCTCACGAACAGGTGGTCTCCGATAGGAGCCATGAACCGTCCTGGGTCTGCGTGAGGCTGACGTTCAGGCCACCGCACCCTGTTGGGCGATG
>NZ_BAABGT010000106.1:0-54269 GCF_039541715.1 Pseudonocardia xishanensis | reverse complement strand
GCCAGGCAGTCACACGTTCCCTGACCGCCTACGACCACTGAAGGGGAGTTCGGACTTACTCGTCTAGCTCACCTGGTGACGAGGGAGGCCGCCAGCTCGCGGGCGGTCTCCCTCGTGGCCCCGGCCTGCAGCAGCGCCCGGTAGCGGACGACGTAGCGCGCCGCGCCGAAGCCCGCCACCGCCATGAGCCGCTCCCCGGCGTAGTACCCGACGACGGTGCCCTTGATCGGCCCGCCGTCCAGTCCCTCCCCGTGCAGCTGCTCCACGGAGTCGGCGAGATCCGGTCGCCCGATCAGCTGGATCTTGAGACCGAACTGGTCCGACCAGAAGTACGGCACGGTGGGCGGCGGTGCCTCGGTGCCGGTGATCGCCCGCGCCACCACGGTCGCCTGGTCCGACGTCGACGTCCAGTGCTCGTGCCGGTGGTGCCCGCCGAGCTCCGGGTCCTCCCAGGACGCCATGTCGCCGAGGGCCCACACACCGTCCAGACCGAGGACGCGACCGCTCGAGTCGCACTGCACGCCGTCGCTCAGGTCCAGCCCGGTGTCCGCGAGCCAGTCCAGGTCCGGCCGCCCGCCGATCCCGACGACCACGACGTCCGCCTCGAGCTGTGAGCCGTCCGCCAGCTCCACGCCGAGGCCGGAGCCCTCCGCGGGCACGAACCGGGTCATCGCGGCGCCGAGCCGAAGGTCCACCCCGCCCTCGCTGATCAACCGCCCGGCCATCGCGCCCACCCGCTCGCCGAGCCCGCGCACGAGCGGGACCGGGGCGGCCTCCAGCACCGTGACCTTGACGCCCTTGTCCACCGCGGTGCTGGCCACCTCGGCGCCGATGAACCCCGCCCCGATCACCAGCAGCGTCGACGCGGTGGCGAGCTCGGCGCGCAGGGCGAGCGCATCGTCTAGCGTGCGCAGCGTGTGAACGGTCTCGGGCTGGCCGGGCAGCCGCCGCGCGACGACCCCCGTGGCCAGGACGATCGCGTCCGCCGTGAGGACGGACCCGTCCGACAGCTCGACCTCACCGGGGCGCAGCGCGACCGCGCGCAGCCCCAGGTGCAGCCGGACGCCGAGGTCCTCGAGTCCCGCCTCGTCCTTCAGTGACAGCCGGTCCGGCTCCCACGTGCCCGCGAGGAGCTGCTTGGACAGGGGCGGGCGGTCGTACGGGGGGTGCACCTCGTCCCCGACGAGGCTGATCCGCCCCTCGTAGCCGGCTTGGCGCAGCTGGTCGGCGACGCGGATGCCGCCGAGTCCGGCCCCCACCACCAGTACGTGATCCGGTCCACCGCTCAACGCCACCGCTCCCTCGCTCGTCCGGCCTCGACATCCTGACCGACGGGACGGGCGTTGTCGCTAGGCCCCCTGGCTGTGTAACGCGATCCACAGTCGCTCGGCCGCCCCGCGCGCGGCGTCGGGGACCCCGCCTGCGTCCCCGGTGCGGGTCACCAGGCCGCCTGCCAGGTCGCGGACTTTGACGTTCTCCCGCTGGCTGGCCCGCACGAGGAGCGCGAAGGCCCCCTCCGCGTCCAGCTCGGCACTCGCCATGACCATGCCCTTGGCCTGCTCGATCAGTTGCCGCCTGCGCATCATGGCGATCATCTCGTCCGCCCGGACGAGCTCGTCCGCGCAGTACTCGACGACGCCCAGCCCGGTGGCGAGCAGCGGCTCGTAGCGGTCGAGGACGGCGAGGGCGTCCGGCCCGAGGTCGCCGCGCGCAGTGTCGACGTAGGCCGTGAGCAGGACCGGGCCGCGCTCGTCCCAGGAGCTGGGGACCGCGACGACGGCGAGCCCGGAGCATCCCTCCGGACGGGGGAAGCCGGGCCAGCGCTCGTCGGCGGCCAGGTCGGGGCACACCACCGCGGAGTCGCCCTTCGCGGCCTCGACCAGCGGGCCGTCCCCGGCCGCCCACTGCGCCTCGTCCAGCGGACCGGCCACCCCGACGGCCGACGCGGACCGCCCGTCCTCGCCGGTGCGCGAGAGGCAGAGCCCCACGCCGGTGCAGCCCGGCAGCGCCGCCCGGAGCGACTCCAGCATCAGCTCGAGGAACCGCTTCCCGAAGTGCCCGTCGTCCATGGCGGCCTCACCCCGTCCGGGTGTCGGGATCGAGCCGGGACCGCAGCCTGCCCAGCGTCTGGGTGAGGAGCCGCGAGACGTGCATCTGCGAGATCCCCACCTGATCGGCGATCTGCGTCTGCGTCATGTTGCCGAAGAACCGCAGCATGACGATGGTCCGCTCGCGTTCGGCGAGCTCGGCGAGCACGGGGCGCAGCGCCTGGCGGTAGTCCACCCGGTCCAGCTCGGCGTCCGCCTCCCCGACGAGCTCGCCGACGGTGGCGCTGCCCTGTTCCGAGGACAGCATCTCGTCCAGCGACGAGCTGCGGTAGGCCTCCGAGGCCTCGAGCCCTTCCAGGACCTCGCTGACGGGCACCCCGAGCCGCTCGGCGATCTCCGACGGCTTCGGTGCCCGGCCGAGCCGCTGGGACAGCTCGGAGACCACGGAGTTGATCGAGACGTGCATGTCCTTGAGTCGCCGCGGCACCCGCATGGACCAGCCCTGGTCCCGGAAGTGCCTGCGGACCTCGCCGGAGATCGTGGGCACCGCGAAGGAGAAGAAGTCCGTCCCCTTGTCCGGGGAGTACCGGTCGACGGCGTTGATCAGCCCGACCGTGGCGACCTGGACGAGGTCGTCCAACGGCTCGCCGCGATGCGCGAAGCGGCGTGCGATGTGCTGGGCGATCGGCAGGTAGCCGGTGACGAGCCGATCCCGCATGCGCTCGCGGCGCGGGTCGTCCTTCGCGAGACCCGAGTACTCCGCCAGAAGGGGGGTGAGGTGGCCGTACTCGGAGTCGGCCGCACTCACCGGTGGGCCGGGTCGGCGGCGCGCTTGTTCAGCCGGATGCCGACGGTGCGCCCGTCCGTCCCGCTCAGCTCGACCTCGTCCGCCAGGGTCTGCAGCACCCGCCAGCCGAACGTGTCGGTGGAGACGGTGGAGTCCGGCCCGGACGTCTCGACCTGGGCCTCCACCTCGATGACGCCGCCGTGCACACGGAAGGCGCACCGCAGCCCGGAGCCGGGGGAGGCGACGTCCACCAGGGTGGCGCATGCCTCGTCGACGGCCATCCGCAGGTCGGAGATGGCGTCCAGGTCGAAGTCCGCGCGGGCGGCGAGGTCCGACGCGACGGCACGGATGGTCGGGATGAGGGCTGCCGAGGCGCTGGTGCGGACCTCGACCACCGCGCCCGGGCCGTCCACCGCGTCCGCTGTGCCGACGGGATCCACTTCGGACACTCGACCTCTCTCCGTAGTCTGGGGGACCCCCACGGGTCCCGACGCCATCGTGCTACCCCGAACGGGTTCTATCAATCCGCCCGCGGCGAGGACTCGCCCGGACGGGGCGCGACGGTCACCGTGGACAGGTCCTCGTGCAGGGTGAAGAGGCGGTCCGACCCGGTCACCTGCAACGGCCGGACGACGGCCCTGCCCCCGCCGACCAGGTGCAGCGCACGCCCCTGGGACTCGGCGCGGTGCGCGGCCCGGATGAGCACGGCGAGCCCGCTGGAGGCCAGGAAACCCACCTCCGACAGGTCCACCGCGACGGGTCCGTCTCCGGGGGTGTCCAGCAGCGAGCCGAGGGCGGTGCCGAGCGTGGGTGCGGTGAGCGTGTCGATCTCGCCGTCCACCCACAGCACCAGGACGCCGGAGGCGAGCCGCTCGATCCGGGTACCGAGCGCCCCCGGGCGGGTGGGCTCGTGAGATGTGGACACGGCGCACCTCCAGTTCGTCTGACCTCGTCGCAGCCGCCGTGGTCACGGCGGGTCGGCGGGCGGCTGGGGGCTCAACCGTTCCCGGCGCACCCTACCGAGCAGTCGGGGCCCCGATGCGCGGCGGGTGGCGGTCGCGGGCGATACCCCCGGACAGCGGTCACGTCCATCCCTCGGTGGTCGGTATCGGTTGCTCTGCCGGCCGACAGACGGTGGGCGGCGTGCGCCCACCGGTCGCGCGGGGGCTCCGTCGTCGGTCTCGACGGCCATCTCGGGCGTGCGACCTGCGGCGATGTGCCGTTCGGTGATCGCCCGGTCGCGCCGGGTGGACGGCAGGTGACGGGGAGGGGACGTCCCGGGTGTCCGGTTCTCCGCTCGTCCCGCCCGGTCGACCATTGCGCCCGAACGGGCTAACCGGCTGCCCGGTCGAGTGGTCCGTTCACGGACCGCCGACGGCCATTCGTCGTGGAATGCCGCGCGACGGGACTCGCGCAGGAAACGATGACGTTGTCACCGATCAGGAAGTGGTCGGGCGTGAGACGGACGCGGCAGTGACGCCGGGTCGGGCGGGGAGGCGGGATGGTCGCGGTGCCTGGGATGGAGGGCATCGGACGGCCGGTGGACCCGCCGGTCGCCCCCGTGCGGGGGTCCGTCGCAGGTGGCCGGGTGGTCGCGGTGGCGGTGAGCCCGATGGAGCTCCTGCGCCCGGAGTCCGACCTCGCCCGGATCGTGGCCGGGGCCGGCCGTGTGGACCTGCTCATCGCCCGGGACGACGCGCCGCAGGTGGACGACATCCCGCGGCCCGCCGTCTCGCCGGAGTCCGTGTGGACCGCGCCGGAGAGCAGGCCCGTGGACCTGGACGGCGACCTCGACGACGACCTCGACGGCGAGTTCGGTGAGTACGACGACGGGGACGACGGGGACGGGCTGGCCGAGGCCGTCGCCGCGCTGGCGCTCCCCGACCTGCACGTGCACCGGCTGGGACTGCCGGGCCGGGTCGGGGCGGACGCCGCGGACGTGCTGGTGGCGGCCCTGTCCGAGCTCGTCGGGTTCGATCCCGAGCCCGGGGTCTACTTCGTGGCCCCGCAGCCCGCGCCGAGCGATCCCGAGCGGGCCGCCGTGCTGGCGGCCGCCCGCCGGATCGGGCGGGTCTACGGCCTGCCCATGCTGCGCTACCGCACGCTCGAGCTCAGCGTCGTCGGGGACTAGGTCGTCGGGGGCCAGGTCGTCGGGGACTGACCCGGACACGAGAAGGGGCGGCTCGCGCGAAGCGGGCCGCCCCTCGTCGTGTCGTGTCCTCCCGTGGCCCCCGACGCCACGGGAGGGAGGTCTCAGGCCAGCCGCACGGCAGGCGCGGGCTGCCGGTCGCGGCGCTCGAGCAGGGCGCGCCGCTCGGACTCACCGAGCCCGCCCCACACGCCGAAGGGCTCGCGGGTCTCCAGGGCGAACTCCCGGCACATGTCCATCACCGGGCAGCGCCCACAGACGGCCTTCGCCTGCGCCGTCCGCCGCGAACGCGAGGGGTTGCGCTCCCCGTCCGGGTGGAAGAAGACCGCGCTGTCCATCCCCCGGCACGCCCCGAGGCGCTGCCACTGCCAGGCGTGGTCCATGGGGCCAGGGAGGCGGGACACATCGCTCACTCGGCTCACCTTCGCTCTCGTCGGCGGGCCCGACGGGAACGCCGGGCGATCTGCCGCGGCTTTCCCCGGGGGTTTCCCGTCCAAACGCGGTGCGAACGAGGACGGACCCGCCCCGATGAGCGGAAAGTGGACGAAGGCGCGGTGACCGTGCATGTCCACGCAGGTCAATGGCCCTTGACAGGGTCCCCCTGGTCGGCGGAGCCCGCAGCGTGAAAGCGTCGGAATGTGAGCCAGGTCACATCAGATGAGGGCATCTTCGACGGTATCGCGGACGTCGAACATCGGCACCAGCCCCGCGATCGACAGCGGCCGGAGCACCCGGCGGCCGGTGCAGGCCAGCCGCAGCGCCACACCCGCGTCCTGGGCCGCCTCCCGGACCTCGATCAGCACGGCGAGGCCGCTGGTGCCGAGGAAGGTGACGTCGTCCAGCGCGAGGACGACGGTGGTCGGGTCGCCCGACAGCGCGCCGAGCACGGCCGTGCGCAGCTGCGGCGAGGTCAGCATGTCGACCTCGCCGCCCACCTCCACGACGACCCGCCCGTCGCCCGCGTCCCGGGTCGCGACGGAGATCTGGTCGTCCGACTCGGAGTGCTGGACCGCGGAGCCGTCGTGCGTGTGCTGCATTGGCGGAACGGTAAGGGGAGGAGGGGTCCCCTGCCACTCGGAGCGACCGGGCGCGGTGAGTGGTGCTCCGACACCACCCACCGCGCACGCTCAGATCGCCATCGCCGAGCGGACGTCCACGGCGGCGCCCACGCCGCCGGAACCCTCGGCGGTGACCCGGCCCGAGGCCAGCACGTAGTACCGGCCCGCGGCGTGGAGGGCGAAGCCCACGTGCTGCTCGACCAGCAGCACCGACAGCCCGCCCCGCTGCGTGAGCTCCAGGATCGTCCGCTCGATCTCCGCGACCACCGACGGCTGGATGCCCTCCGTCGGCTCGTCCAGGATCAGCAGCCGGGGTTCCGTGATCAGCGCCCGGGCGATCGCCAGCTGCTGGCGCTGGCCACCCGAGAGCAGACCCGCCCGGCGGCCCAGCAGGCCCCTCAGCGCCGGGAACAGGTCCAGCGCCTCGTCGATCAGGGCCGGGCCCCGGCGACGGCCGTCCGCGACGACCTGGAGGTTCTCGGCGGTCGTCATCTGGCCGAAGGACTGCTGCCCCTGCGGCACAAAGGCCAGGCCGCGGCGCACCCGCTGGTGCGGTGCGCTCCCGGTGACGTCCTCGCCGTCGAGCAGGATGCGGCCCGACCGCACCGGCAGCAGTCCGACGGCCGCACGCAGCAGGGTGGTCTTGCCCGCCCCGTTGTGCCCCATCACGGCGGCGACCCCGTCGGCCGGGACCTCGACCGACACCCCGTGGCAGACGACGGTGCGCCCGTAGGCGACGTCGACGTTCTCCATGACCAGCACGTCAGACTCCGTCCCCGAGCACGATCGCGGCCTCCTCGGCCGTGTGGTGCCCGGGGCCGAGGTACACCTCCTGGACCTTCGGGTCGGCCTGCACCTCGGCGACCGTGCCCTCCGACAACACCTTCCCTGCGTGCAGCACCGTCACCGACTTGGCGAAGGACCGCATGAAGTCCATGTCGTGCTCGACGACGACGACCGTCCGGTCCGCGCAGATGCGCTGCAGCAGCCTGCCGGTCTCGTCCTTCTCCTCGGCGCTCATCCCGGCGACGGGCTCGTCCAGCATGAGCAGCTTCGCGTCCTGCACCAGCAGCATGCCGATCTCCAGCCACTGCTTCTGCCCGTGCGCGAGGATGCCCGCGGGGGTGTCCGCCAGCGCGGTCAGCCCGACGGTCTCCAGCACCTCCTCGACCGCGGCGGGGACGCCGGACCGCCTGCGCAGCAACGTCCACGCCGAGCGCCCCGCGCCTGCGGCGATGTCCAGGTTCTGCAGGACGGACAGTTCCTCGAAGACCGTCGCCGTCTGGAACGTCCGGCCCACGCCGAGGCGGGCGATCCTGTGCACCTTGAGGCCCAGCAGGTCCCTCCCCGCGAACTCGACCCGGCCGGTGGCGGGTACCAGCCCGGAGACGGCGTCGATCAGGGTCGTCTTGCCCGCGCCGTTGGGGCCGATGAGGAACCGGAGGTCCCCCTTCAGGACCGCGAGGTCCACGCCGTCGACGGCGACGAAGCCGTCGAAGCTGACGGTGAGCCCGGTGAGCTCGAGATAGTCGGTGTTCACGCCGCCTCCGCGGTGGTGAGTACGTCGGCGGGGTTCACGCCGCCTCCGCGGTGGTGAGTACGTCGGCGGGGTTCACGCCTGAACACCTCCTGCCGGTGCGGGCTCCGGTTCCGGGGTGCTCGCGGTCGGCGGCTCGACGGTGCCCGAGCGCCGCCGCCACGTCACCAGCGACGCCAGGCCGCCCGGCAGGAAGGCCACGACCAGCATGAACAGCAGGCCCTGGGCATAGGTCCAGCCGCTGGGGAACTGTTCGGACAGCGAGGTCTCGGCCCAGGCCACGGCGATCGCGCCCAGCACCGGCCCGGCGAGCGTGGTCCGCCCGCCGATCGCGACGCCGATGAGCAGGCCGATGGACGGGACGACCCCGACGTCGTTGGGGGAGATGATGCCGACGATGGGCACGAACAGCGCCCCGCCGACGCCCGCCATCGTCCCCGCCACGGCGAACGCCACGGTCTTGACGGTCGCGGGGTCGTAGCCGAGGAAGCGGACCCGCTCCTCGCCGTCCCGGCAGGCCACCAGCAGCTCGCCGAACCGGCTGACCATGAGCTGCCGGGCCACCACCAGCATGACCAGCAGCGCGCCCGCGGCGATGAAGTAGAGCATCTGCCGGTTCGCGGGATCCCGCAGCGAGAAGCCGAAGAAGCCCTTGAAGTTGTTGAGCCCCGTGGAGCCGCCGGTGGCCACCGGGTTGCCGATCAGCAGGATCGCGAAGGCGGCCGCGAGGGCCTGGGAGAGGATCGCGAAGTAGGCGCCGCGCACCTTCCGCCGGAAGGTCGCCTGGCCGAGGATGACGGCCAGCAGCGTGGGCAGCAGCAGGATCGCGAGGACCGTGACGATCCCGGAGCGGAAGGGCTCCCACCACCACGGCACGCCCTCGGACGAGATGAGCGCCATGAAGTCCGGGACCGCGCCGGGGCCCGCGTCGGCGAGTTTGAGGTGCATCGCCATCAGGTAGGCGCCGATGCCGAAGAACACGCCCTGGCCCAGGGTCAGCATGCCGCCGCGGCCCCAGGCGAGCCCGATGCCGACGGCGACCATCGCGTAGCAGAGGTACTTGCCGAGCAGCCCGAGCCGGAACGTGGAGAGCAGCGCCGGGGCGACGGCGAACAGCAGCACCGCGGCGACCAGGAAGCCGATCCCGACGACGTAGCGACTCCTGAGGACACTCATCGCTCTCCCTCGCTGCGCGAGGTCGGCGCTTCGCGCGGACGCTGTGCCGATGATTCGCTCGCACGCTCGCTCATACGAGGCTCCTCGTCCGGACCTGGAAGATCCCTTGTGGACGGAACTGGAGGAACGCCACGACCAGGGCGAAGACGATCACCTTCGCGATGGACGCGGACGTCGAGTACTCGATCCAGGACTGCGCCACGCCGAGCACGAACGCGGCGATCACGGCGCCCTTGATCTGCCCGATGCCGCCGATGATCACGACGAGGAACGCGTCCACGATGTAGCTGGTGCCCAGGTTCGACGAGATCGAGCCCATGAGCGTGAGCGCCACGCCCGCGATGCCGGCCAGGCCCGAGCCGATGAAGAACGTCAGCATGTCCGTGCGGCGGGTGGAGATGCCCGCGGACTCGGCGAGCCTGCGGTTCTGCACGGTCGCCCGGATCCGGCGGCCCAAGGGCGTCAGCTTGAGCACCAGCGTCACGGCGATGACCGCCACGACGGCGAGGACCAGGATGAACAGCCGCGAGCGCGGGAACGCGAAGCCGAGGATCTCGACCGGGCCGGACAGCCAGGCCGGGGCGGCGACGTCCACGCCCGCGGTGCCGAACAGGTCCCGGGCGAGCTGCTGCAGGATCAGCGAGACACCCCAGGTGACCAGCAGCGTGTCCAACGGCCGGTGGTACATCCGGCGGAGCAGGGTCGCCTCGAGAACCACCCCGAGCAGCCCGCCGACCAGGAACGCGACGGGGAGGGACACCAGCAGCGACACCCCGGCCGAGCCGAGGAGCTGCTGGCAGACGTAGGCGGTGTAGGCGCCGGCCATCATGAACTCGCCGTGCGCCATGTTGATGACGCCCATCTGCCCGAAGGTCAGGGCGAGGCCGAGCGCGGCGAGCAACAGGATCGAGCCGCCGGACAGGCCGTTGAAGACCTGGGTGACGAGAATGTCCACGGTAGGGGTCCTCGGGTTTCGCACGAACGGCACTCTTGTGCGGTAGGTCCGCACAAAAGTGCCGTTCGTGCAGGTCGGGGTGGGTCAGCCGGAGAGCGAGCCCGCCCAGGGGTACGTCTTGAGGTACGGGTCGGGCTCGATCGGGGCGCCGGAGGACCAGTCGGTGTAGATCAGGCCGTCGGGGCCGATCTTGCCGATCAGGGCGGTCTTGGCGATGTGGTGGTTGTCGCCGTTGACCGTGACCGTGCCCTCGGGGGCGTCGAAGCTGACGCCGCCCGCGGCCGCCTGGATGTCCGGCACCGCGAAGGACTTCGCCTTCTCGACCATGCCCTTCCACAGGAACAGCGAGGTGTACGCGGCCTCCATCGGGTCCGAGGTCACCTTCGTCGGCCCGTAGGTCGTCTTGAACTCCTCCACGAACTTCTTGTTCTCCGGGGAGTCGATGGTCTGGTAGTAGTTCCAGGCCACCGGCTGGCCGACGATGTTGTCGACGCCGATGCCGCCGACCTCCTCCTCGGCGATCGAGACCGACAGGACCGGCATCGAGGCCGGGGTCAGCCCGAGGTTCTTGTACTCCTTGAAGAACGCGACGTTCGAGTCGCCGTTGAGGGTGTTGAACACCGCGCCCGCGCCGGCGTCGCGGACCTTCGCGACGATCGTCGAGAAGTCGGTGTGGCCCAGGGGTGCGTACTCCTCGCCCTTGATCTCGATGCCGTTCGCCGCCGCGTACGCCTTGATGATCTTGTTGGCGGTCTGCGGGAAGACGTAGTCGGAGCCCACCAGGAACAGGCTGGTGACGCCCTTCTCCTTCAGGTAGTCCAACGCCGGGACGATCTGCTGGTTGGTCGTGGCACCGGTGTAGAAGATGTTCTTCGACGACTCCAGGCCCTCGTACTGGACCGGGTAGAACAGCAGCGCGTCGTTCGACTCGAAGACCGGCAGCATCGCCTTGCGGCTCGACGAGGTCCAACCGCCGAAGACCGCGGCGACGCAGTCGCTCTGGATCAGCTTGGTGGCCTTCTCGGCGAACACCGTGGGCTCGGACGCGCCGTCCTCCGCGACGACGGTCAGCTGCTTGCCCAGCACGCCGCCGGAGGCGTTGATCTGGTCGGCGGCCATCTGCAGGCTGTTGAAGACGGTGTTCTCGCTGATCGCCATCGTGCCGGAGCGCGAGTTCAGGAAGCCGATCTTCACGCTGCTCCCGGCGGTGTCCACGCAGGACTCGGCGGCGGCGCCACCGCCCGCGTCGTCCACTCGGGAGCCACAGGCGGTCAGGGCGAGACCGAGGGAGAGGAACGCGGCGGTCACCAGCGACCTTCGGGCGCGGGGTCGGGTCATGTGTCGTGGCCTTTCGCGGCAGCGGTACCGAAACAGCACGGGGCTCCGCACGCGCCGGGTCCCCGAGGGGCGCGTGCGGGAGTGGGAAGGGGTACGGAGCCGGTGAGTCCGGATCCGCGGTCGAAACGCTACGAACGGCATGTTTCGGCCGAATCGCCACTTCGGTTGCCGCGGCGTTGCCCGGGCATGGGCCGTCCGGGTGATGATCGACGTGGAGATGGACGCCGGATGACGCCCCGGTGAACGGCTGATCCGATCGGATCAGCTCGTTGGGCCGTCGTGAACGGGCGTTACGTCGTCAGCCGGATCGTAACGAGTGGCGGTTCTCACCGGAGTCCGTGCGCGGCGCGGGCACCCGCGGGGCCGGGCGGGGCGGGGTGTCGAACAGGTCCGCGGTGCCGGGGGTGGGGGTCCACGCCGGGGGCGTGTCCGTCGGTTCCACCTCCGCCGAGTCCTCCGCCGAGTCCTGCGGGGTGGCCTGCGGGGTCGTCTCCGCGACCGGGGCCGGTGCGTGCGGCTCCGCGAGCCCGGCCAGCTGGGCCCCGAGCAGCCCGTGGAGCCGGCTCAGCTCCTCGCGCACGCTGCCGCGCAGCGCCCGCAGTTCGGCCGCCCCGCGCTCCACCTGGACCCGCAGGGCGGCGCTCTCCGCGCGCCCGGCCGCGGCGGCGGCGCGCTCGGCGTCCGCGTCCGCCCGGGCCGCGGCGGCGTCCGAGTGGGCCCGCTCCAGCAGGCTCGCGGCCTCGCGGGTGGCGGCGGAGCGGATCTCGGCGGCCTCGCGGCGCGCGGCCTCGGCCTGCCGTTCGGCGGCGGCCCGGATGTCCGAGGCCTCCCGCTCGGCGAGCCGGACGACCTTCTCGGCCCGGAAGCCGAAGCTCTGGGGAGCGGCGGGCAGTCCCTCGGCGGAGGTGCCCGCGCGCAGCACCCGCAGCTCCTCGGCGATGCCCGCCGCGTGCTGCTCGGCCATCCGCCGCGCGTTCTCCGCCACCTGGGCACGCCGCTCCAGCTCGCGGACCAGCGCATCGACCTGGTCCCGCGCGTAACCGCGCCGGACCACCTCGAAGTCGCCGGAACGGTTCACCGGATCGGGATCGACTGCCACACGGAGAGTGTGACCGTCTCGGCCGGGGATCTCCACCGGGGTCGGCGGGCGGGTGAGACGGTGCGGCGGGTGACTACGGTCTGACCCGTGGTCGTGGAGCGGGCGGACGGGGCGGACCGGGCGTGGGTCGACGAGGCCGTGCGGCGGGTGGAGGCGGACGCCAACCGGTCCGCGGACACTCACCTGCACGTGCTGCCGGTTCCCGCCGAGTGGGGCATCGACGTCTACCTCAAGGACGAGTCGGTGCACCCGACCGGCAGTCTCAAGCACCGGCTCGCCCGTTCACTGTTCCTGCACGCGCTGGTCAGCGGCTGGATCGGGCCGCACACCACTGTCGTCGAGGCATCCTCGGGGTCCACCGCGGTGTCCGAGGCCTACTTCGCGCAGCTGATCGGGGTGCCGTTCGTCGCGGTGCTGCCGCGGTCCACCAGTCCGGAGAAGATCGCCCTGATCGAGCGGTACGGGGGTCGCTGCCACGCCGTCGAGCGCGGGGCGGAGATGTACGCCCGCGCCGAGGAGCTGGCCGCGGAGTGCGGCGGCCACTACCTGGACCAGTTCACCTACGCCGAACGCGCCACGGACTGGCGGGGCAACAACAACATCGCCGAGTCCGTGGTCGCGCAGCTCGGGTTGGAGCGCTACCCGGTACCGGAGTGGATCGTGGTCGGGGCGGGCACCGGCGGCACGTCGGCGACGATCGGCCGGTACCTGCGGTATCGGCGGATGCCGACGCGGCTGGCCGTCGTCGACCCCGAGAACTCGGCGTTCCTGCCCGGCTGGCGGGGCGAGCCGTTCGAGGCCGTCGGGCCCGGCCGGATCGAGGGGATCGGGCGTCCGCGCACCGAGCCGAGCTTCGTCCCGGGCGTGATCGACCTGATGCTCGCCGTGCCGGATGCCGCGAGCATCGCGGCGATCCGCCACCTCCACGCCCGCACCGGGCGCTTCGCGGGCGGCTCGACCGGCACGAACCTCTGGGGCGTCTACACCCTCGTCGCCCGGATGCTCGCCGAGGGCCGCCGGGGCAGCGTGGTCACCCTCATCTGCGACGGCGGCGAGCGCTACCGCCACAGCTACTACGACGACGGGTGGGTCGCCGCCCAGCACCTCGACCTCGCCCCCTACCGGGAGCGGATCGAGCGGTTCTGGGAGAGCGGGGTCCTCTAGGCGGTGGGCCGCAGGGCCTCGGTGACGCCGTCCGCCACGTCGAACAGGCCCAGCAGGCCGGTGGCCTCGAGCGCCCGGGTGACGATCCGCGAGCCGCAGACCAGCCGCAGGGTGTGACCGGCGCGCTCGACCTGGTCCTTGGCCGCCACCAGCACGGCCAGCCCGGCGGAGCCGAGGAACGTGACGCCGGACAGGTCCAGCACCACCAGCGGGGCCTCGGGGATCCGCGAGTCCAGCTCGGTGCGCAGCAACGGGGCG
This sequence comes from Pseudonocardia xishanensis, assembly GCF_039541715.1. Lineage (NCBI taxonomy): Bacteria > Bacillati > Actinomycetota > Actinomycetes > Pseudonocardiales > Pseudonocardiaceae > Pseudonocardia > Pseudonocardia xishanensis. The sequence continues at coordinate 40,700 of NZ_BAABGT010000106.1, read as the reverse complement.
GTCAGCGTGTCGATCTCACCGCGGACGTGTGCGACCAGCGAGGTGCCGTCTCCCGCGGTCTCGAAGCGGACGACGTCCTCGACCTCGACGCCACCCTCTCCGGCGGGGGTCTCACTGCTCATGCTGCACCGTGCTCCTCGACATCTTCCGCGGACGCCTGCATGCGGACTGTCGCCTCAACCGCGGCTCCAACCCTACGGCGGCGCGCGGGACCGGCACAACACGCCTCCCCGTCGACCCGGATGTTTGACCCGATGTGACGCGGGGCACTCCCCTCAGTCCCGTCGGCGGAGACGGGTCCTCAGGAGGAACCGTGTACCGACGGACGAACCGCGCCGATGTCGCCCGCATCGGCCAGGTGCTGGCCGGGATGGCGTACCCGGCCGCGAAGTGGCAGATCGTGGCGCAGGCCGACCACTACGGGGCCGACGCCGTGACCACCGCGCAGCTGTGGTCGCTGCCGTCGGGGACCTACCGGGACCTGGCGGCCGTCTGCGTCGGGCTGGGCCTGCTCCCCGTGCGCCCCGGCTTCCGGCAGCAGCCGGAGATCCAGTCCGCGGGTCGCGACCGGCGGTAACAGCGGGCCCGCGCCGGGCGAGGAGGGTGGTGGCAGTACCACCTCCGACCGGTGTGCCAGCCGGTGTCTTCCGAGTGAAGCCTCCCGCGTGACCCGGTCCCGTCCCTAGGGTGAGCGGGTGACAGAGCAGGGTCAGACCGGTCCCGCCTTGGTGGTGCGCGGTCTGCGCAAGACCTACGAGGCGGGGACCGCCCCGGTGCGCGCCCTGCGCGGGGTCGACCTCACCGTGCGCGCGGGCGAGTTCGTGGCGTTGATGGGCCCCTCCGGGTGCGGCAAGTCGACGCTGCTCCACCTGGTCGCGGGGCTCGATCGGCCGGACGAGGGGACGATCGCGCTCGGCGGAACGCGGATCGAGGACCTGGCCCCGCAGCGGCTCGCCCGGTTGCGCAGGCGCGGGGTCGGGCTGGTCTTCCAGTTCTTCCACCTGATCGAGCACATGTCCGCGCTGGAGAACGTCTCGCTCGCGGCCCTGGTCGCCGGGGCGCGGCCCGCCGAGGCGACGGCGCGGGCCCGAGACCTGCTGGACCAGCTCGGACTGCTGGACAAGGCCCGGGAGCTGCCCGCGGCGCTGTCCGGTGGCCAGCGCCAGCGGGTCGCGATCGCCCGGGCGCTGGCCAACCAACCCACCCTGCTGCTGGCGGACGAGCCCACCGGCGCCCTGGACTCGGACGGTGCCGCCGAGGTGCTGGACCTCTTCCAGCGCCTGCACGCCCAGGGCCAGACCATCCTGATGGTCACCCACAGCCGCGAGGTCGCGGACGGCGCCCAGCGCCTGGTCCGGATGCGGGACGGCCGGGTCCTGCTCGACGGCGAGCCGAGTGGGCCGCTCGACGTGCCCGCGGGACTGCGGGTGGCGCAGTGAACCGGCACCCGGGCGGGGGACTGCGATGAGTGCCCGGGAGCCCCTCCCCGCGGGCGCCGGGTTCCGCACCCACCGCCGCGTGGGGGTGAGCACGGGCCGCCGGGCCCGCAGCTCGCTGCTGCTGTCCGGGATGATCGGCGCGGCCGGGGTGATCGCGCCCGGGATCGTCGTCGGGGTGCTCGGCGGCGGGCCCGCGTGGTGGGTCACCGCCGCGATCGCCGGGGTGGTGCTCGCCGTGGGCGTGGCCGCGATGTTCAGCGCGGGCGCGCGCCGGGCGAGCACGGCGGTGCTGGTCGGGGCCTCGGAGTTCGGCGGGCTCTCGATCGCGGTGTGCGCCGGGCTGCTCGTGCTGCTGCTGGTGTTCGGCCGGATCCCGCTGGGCGCGGAGAAGGCCCTGCTGAACCCCGCACTGATCGCGATGCTGGTGGTCGCGGTGCTGGCCGGGCCGCTGGGTCGGCGCGCGGCGAGGAGCACCAGGGCGGCGCTGCAGGGTGTGCGCCGCTCGCCGGACGAGCTGCTCGCGGACTTCGCCGAGCGCGCAGGCCGCGGCACCCCCGTCGACGACCTGCTGCGCCAGCTCGCCGAGACCATGCGCCGGGACTGGCGACTCGCCCGGGTGCAGATCTGGGCCGACCGCGGCACGGACGGGGAGACCACGCTGGGCCGCACCCTCGTCGTCCCGCAGACCGCGGAACCGGGGCCCGAGCCGCTGCCGCTGGACGCGGCCGAGCTGGCCACCGTGGCGCGCACCGGCGTGGCCGGTCCCGGCTGGCTCGAGCTGTGGCTGCCCCACCTGGTCGAGGAGGACGGCCCGGCCAGGCGTGGCCAGCTCCGGCTGGCCCCCGCGGTGCACGGCGGGGAGGTCCTCGCCCTGATCCTGATCGAGCGCGAGGCGGACGACGACCCCTTCGGCGAGGCGGACGAGCGGGCGCTCGCCGAGGTCGTGCGGCGACTGGCGATCGTGCTGCGCAACCGCGCGCTGGACGAGGCGCTGCAGGCCACCCTGGCCGACCTGCGCCGCACCAACGCGGACCTGCAGGCCTCCCGCACCCGGCTCGTGGCGACCGCGAACACCGAGCGCAAGCGCATCGAGCGGGACCTGCACGACGGCGCCCAGCAGCACCTCGTCGCGCTCGCCGTCGGGCTGCGGCTGGTCCGGGACGGGTTGTCGGGTCCGGACGATCCGAACGCGGAGCTGCTGGACGAGCTGGACCGCGGCGTCCGGGACTCCATCCAGGCCCTGCGGGACCTCGCCCACGGCATCTACCCGCCGCTGCTGCGGGACGCGGGCCTCGGGGACGCGCTGCGGGCCGCCGCCAAGCGCAGCCCGCTGACCGTCCATGTGGACGCGGGCGAGGTCGGCAGGCTGCCCGAACAGGCGGAGGCGGCGGTGTACTTCTGCTGCCTGGAGGCCCTGCAGAACGCGGCCAAGCACGCCCCGGGGGCCACCGTCACCGTCACGCTGCGGGTGGAGGGTTCCCAGCTCCTGGTCCGGGTCGTCGACGACGGGCCCGGCTTCGATCCCGCGAAGGTCGCGGGCGGGGGCGGGCTGCAGAACATGGCCGACCGGCTCGGCGCCATCGGCGGCACCATCGACCTCACGTCCGCCCCCGGCCGGGGGACCGAGCTGACCGGGCGGATCCCCGTGCCCGCACGGGAGGAACCGCAGGCGCCGGTCGCGGCGCGGGCCGTCTGATGCCCCCCGGCGTGCGGCTCGTCGCCCGCGCCGCGCTGCGCGAGCGGCGCTGGAGCCTGCCCGCCCTCGGCATCGCGCTGGGCCTGCTCGGCGGTCTGGTGCTCGGCGCGGCCGCGGTCGGCGAGCGCACCGGGACGGCGTACGACCGGCTCGTCGAGGCCGTGCACCTCGACGACGTGCGCACGATCGTCCCCGCCGACCAGCCCGCGCTGCTGGCGGCGCTGCCGCGGCTCCCGGGCGTGGTGCGGGCCTGGACGCCCGAGGCGTGGATCGTGCAGATCGACGGTCCCCGGGTCCGGTTCGCCTCGCTGATCGCGGGCGCGCCGCCCGGCGACCCGGTCGCGCCGGTGATCGTCGACGGGCGCGCCCCGGACCCCGCCGCGCCGGACGAGGTGGTCGTGTCCGAGCGGGTCGCCGAGCAGGCGATGCCGATCGGCACCGAGGCGCCGGTCCGGATGCTGACCCTGGACAACGTCGCGGACTTCGCCGTCGGCTTCACCCCGGCCGGGCCGGAGGCCCGGATCCGGGTGGTCGGCGTGGCGCGGATGCCGTCGTGGGGCGAGGCGCTGCCGGACGTCGTGGCCGGGCCCGGCTTCGCGGCCACCTACTCGGGCACCGGCATCGGGCACGCCGCCTACCTGCGACTGGACGGGACGCCGGGCGCGGAGCAGCGGTTCACCGAGGACTTCGCCGCCGCGTCGGCCGCCGCGCCGTCCAGGGTCGCGGACTACCTCTCGCCGACCCTGGACCTGCCGCGCAGCACCCCCGACGCCGGGGTGCGGGCCGCCGAACGCGCCCTGCTCGTGGGGATCGCGCTGTTCGCGGTGGTCGTCGGCCTGGGCGCGGTGCAGGTGCTGGGCCTCGGCCTGCTGCGCACGGCCGCGGCGGCCCGGCCCACCCGCTCCGTGGAGTCCGCGTTGGGGATGACGACCGGGCAGAGCCTGGCTGCCCGTGCACTGGCCGCGCTGCCCGCCGCCGTGCTGGCGGGGCTGCTGGGGGGCTGCGTGGTCGTCGCCGCGGGCTCGCTGGAACCGCTGGGCAGCCAGGCGCGGTTCGAGCCCACCCCCGGGTTCCGTCCGCAGTGGGCGTGGGCGGCGCTGGGCGGCGCCTCGCTCACCGTGCTGTTCCTGCTGGTCACGGTGGCGGCGACGGCACTGGCCTGGCGGACGTCACCGGTCGGGGAGTCGCCCGTCCCGACGCGGGTCGGGGCGTTCGCGGAGGCGCTGCGCCGGTGGCCCGCCGTGCTGCTCGGCAGCAGGTTGGCGGGCTCGACGGCGCGCCGGGGCATGCCGCCCGCGGTGACGGTGCTGGCGGCCGCCGCGGCGGTGGCGGGCATCGTCGCGACGGTGACCGTGGGCGCGAGCCTGGACCGGCTCGTCGGCAGCCCGGGGCGGTGGGCGGGCGACGCCGACGTGGTGGTGGTCGACGCTCGCGAACCGGACGTCGCCGCGCTGGCCGTCGACGAGCGCGTCGCGGCACTGAGCCTCACCGAGACCGCATACACCCGACTGGCCGACGGCGGCGCTCTCGGGGTGGTCGCCATCGTGACCCGCAAGGGCACCCCGCCCCTCGAGCTGCTGTCCGGGCGGGTGCCTGCCGCGCCGGACGAGGTGGCGGTCAACCCGCGGCTCGCCGTCGACCGCGGGCTCGCCGAGGGGGACCGGCTGACGCTGGTCGGGGCGGACGGCGCGCCCCACACGATGACGGTCGTCGGCTCGGTCGTCGTGGCCAGGGAGGACTACGGCGAGCTCGGCCAGGACCTGCTCGCCACCCCCGAGGGCCTCGCGCTCGTCACCCCGCCGCGAACCCTCCCGCTGCTCGCCGCCCAGGTCTACGCGGTGCCGGGGAAGGGCCCCGCGATCGCCGAGGAGCTCGCCGGGCGCCTCGAGGTGGAGCAGGCGGCGATGCCGGAGTCGATCCGCAACCTCGCCGATCTCGTGGCCCTGCCCGGGCTCCTGGCCGCCGTGCTCGCCGCGGTGGCCGGGACGGGGCTGGTGCACTCGCTGCTGGTCGGGGCGCGCAGGCTCGCCCGCGAGATGGCGGTGTTCACCGTGCTCGGCGCGACCCCGGGCCAGGTCCGGGCCACGCTCGGGGTGCTCGCCGCCGCGGTCGCCGTGCCCGCGGTGCTGCTCGGGGTGCCCGTCGGGCTCGGGGTGGCGCGGCTGTTCTGGTGGCAGGTCACCTCGGCCATCGGCGTCGGCGGGGACATCGCCGTGCCGGTCGGGCCGATCGTGCTGCTCGTGGCGGCGGTGCCGGTCGGGGCCGCGCTGGTCGCGGCGATCCCGGCGCTGCGCTACGCCCGCACCCCCGCGTCCCTGTCGTTGGCGGCGCTGTGAACGGGCGGGGGATGAGCTGGCCGGGGATCGTCGCCGTCGCCCGCGCCGAGCTGCGGGTGGGATGGCGCGCGCTGCTCGCGCTCGGGCTCGTCGCCGGGCTGGTCGGCGGGCTGCTGCTGGGGGCCGCGGTGGTCGCGGACCGCACCGGCAGCGCCTACCCGCGGCTCGTCGACCGCACCGGCCTGGACGACGTCCGCGCCTACCTGCCCGCCGACCTGCCCGAGGTCACGGCCTCCTTCGCCGGGCTGCCGGGCGTCGAGGAGAGCTGGACGGCCTACGCCTGGATCGCCCAGATCGAGGGTCCCACCCTGCAGTACACCTCCGTGATCGCCGGGCCCGACCGGCAGGAGGACCTGGTGAACCCGGTGATCGTGGCCGGCCGCGCGCCGCGCGTCGAGGCGGCGGACGAGCTGCTGGTCGGCGAGCCGCTCGCCGCGGCGGCGGGGCTGCGTGTGGGGGACCGGATCACCCTGAAGATGCTCACGCTGCGCCAGGTCGCCCGCTTCGACGTCGGCTTCGGCGAGCCCGAGGGCGCCACCCGGCGGATGACGGTCGTCGGCATCGGGCGGATGCCGAGCTGGTCCGGGCCGCTGGGGGACGCGCTGTCCACCCCGGCGTTCGCCGCCCAGAACGCAGGCGCGGCGGGCGGGCGGTCCGGGTTCGCGCGGCTGGCCTACACCGGCGACCCCGCCGCCGACGAGGCGCTGCGGGACCGGCTGGTGGGAGCGCTGGCTCAGGAGTACGTCGGCAGGCCGAGGCCGCTCGTCGTCGGGAACTACGTGCCCGAGGTCCCGGTGTTCCCGACCACCCAGGTCGACCCGGCCGTCGCCGCGTCCGAACGGGTGCTGCGGCTGGGCCTGTGGGGCTTCGCGCTCGTGGTCGCCCTCGGCGGGACGGTCGTGCTCGGGCAGGGCCTGATGCGCCACCACCTGCGCGGCGGCGCCGACCAGCGGGTGGAGAACGCCCTCGGGCTCGACGGCGCGGAGCGGGCCACCGCCCGCGTGCTCGCCGCGCTGGCGGGCGCGGTCCCCGCCGCGCTGGTCGCCGGGAGCGTCACGGTCGCCGCGGGCGTGATCGAGCCCATCGGAAGCCAGGCGCGGTTCGAGCCGGACAGCGGGTTCCGGGTGGACTGGCCCGTCGTCCTGCTCGGTGTGGTCGGGGTGCTGGCGGTGTTCCTGGGTGCCGCGGCGGTCACCTCGGCGCTGGCAGGCCGGGGCGCGGCCGCGGCGCCCGCGCTCACCCGGCACCGGTCCGTGCGGTGGGCGGTGCGCTGGCCCGCGTTGTTCGTCGGGCTGCGGCTGGCCCTGCGCGGGCGGACCCTGCCCGGCGGCGCGTCCGGGCTGCCCGCGTTCGCGGCCGCGGCGGGGGTGGCGGTCACGGTGGCCGGGATCGTGGCCTCGACGATGCTCGGCGCGAGCCTGCAGCGGCTCGTCGACACCCCGGAGCGCTACGGCTTCACCTCCGACCTCACCATCGCGGACGCCCGGGACGCCGAGATGCGGGTGCTCGCCGCCGACCCGCGGGTCGCGGCCCTGTCCGAGGTGGAGACGGGGCGCGTCACGCTCGACCCGGCCCGCTCCCGTCAGGTGGACGCGTACGCCCACGTCCCGGTGAAGGGGGACGTCCCGGTCTCGCTGGTCACCGGGAGGCTGCCGCTCGCGGCGGGCGAGGTGGCGCTGGGAGCGCGGGTCGCGGGGCGCGAGGAGAAGGCGATCGGGGACACCGTGGACGTGCTGTCCTCGGACGGCCGCTCGGCCACGCTGACGGTCACCGGGATCGTGGTCCCGCAGCCCGAACGGGGGGCGCCGCTGGGGGAGGGGCTCATCATCACGCCCGAGCAGCTCGACGACCTGTTCCGCCAGCCGCTCGCCTCGGCACACCTGGTCGCGGTCCCCGGCCAGTCGACGTCGCTGTACGAGGACGTCGGGCGCAGGCTGGAGGTCCACCTCCCCGGGATGCCGCCGGAGATCGACACCCTCGCCGGGCTGCTGCGGCTGCCGGAGATCCTGGCCGGGCTGCTCGCCGTCGTCGCGATGGCGGGGTTGGTCCACACCCTGGTCGGCGCGGTCCGGAGGCACTCCCGGGACGCCGCCGTGCTCGCGGTCCTCGGCGCGACCCCGGGTCAGGTCCGGGCGGCGCTCGGGGTGCTCGCCACGACGACCGTGCTGCCGGGGGTGGCCGCCGGAGTGCTGCTGGGACTCGGGGTGGGGCGGGTGCTGTGGTGGCAGGTGGCCAGCCAGACGGGGGTGGCGCCGGACGTCGCGGTCCCGATCTGGCCGATCGTCCTGATCGTCCCCGCGGTGCTCGTGGGCTCGCTGGTCCTGGGTGCGCTCCCGGCCCTGCGCCTGGCCCGCACCCCCGTCGCGCGGTCCCTGCACGGCGCCTGAGGTCCGACACCCGTGTCGGAAACGGGGGACTCGCGGGAGACGTGCCCGCGAGTCCCCCACTTCGGACGTGTGTGTCGGACGTCAGGCGGCGGGGTTGATGCGGTTCCAGAGCTCACGCAGGACGGGACCGCCGAGCTCCTCCTTGTGGAGGTAGCCCGCGATGCCCGCGCCCGCGGTGTCGATGCGCAGGTCCTCGGCGCGGTAGGTCGAGCACAGGACGGTCAGGGCGCGCGGCGCGACCTCGAGGACCCGGGCGGCCGCCTCGGCGCCGTCGATGCCGGGGAGGTTGACGTCCATCAGCACCAGGTCGGGGAGCAGCCCGGCGGCGACCGTGACGGCCTCCTCGCCGGTCTCGGCGACCCCCGCCACCTCCCAACCGGGCATGCGGGAGATCACCGCCTCGGCGGCGGCGCGGAAGGGCCGCTGGTCGTCCACGACCAGCACACGCACCGACCCGACGGTCGGCCCCGCGGGCCGCCCAGGTCGCGCCTCCGCACTCCGTTGCTCCATGCGAGACAGTCTGCCGCCTGCGCGGGGGTTCCGCCGAGGTGACGACCCCGTGCACCTCCATGAGCCCACCGGGTGCCCGGGGGTGGTGCTGGCCCCACCCCCGATCGAGGAGGTGACGACCTCGTCGCGGCGTCCGCGGTCCAGCAGAGTCGTCCCTGTCAACGACGGGCCCTGGAGCCCGGGGGGCGAAGGGCCGACCGGCCGGATCGCCACACAGGAGAGGACTTCGACCATGACCGGCACCTTCGCCCGCGCCGCCGCCGCCCTGGCCGCCGCCGCGACCGTCACGCTCGCCACGGCGGGCACCGCGATGGCCCAGGAGCCCGGCGCGCCGCCCGCGGCGACCCCGCAGGCGGGCTCCCCGCAGCAGGCCAGCCCCACCGAGAAGGCCGCCGCCGAGGTCCGCCCCGCGATCGTCTACCTGACCTCCACCTTCACCGCCTACGTCGGCGACACCGACGGCCTGTTCTTCAACAACGGCCAGCCGATCACCCTCAACGCCTCCTGCACCGGCTTCGGCGTGAACCCGCAGGGCTACATCGCCACCGCGGGGCACTGCGTCGACACCACCACGCCGGAGGGGGTGCGGGCGGACTTCGTCAAGTCGGTCGCCGAGGACCTGGTGGCCCGGGACCCGAGCCTGCCGCTGGCGAGCGTGGTCGAGTACGGCATGGCCAACTGGACGGTCGAGGGCCAGGCCAAGGGCTCGCCGATCGACGTGCAGTACTCCGCGGTCATCGGCTCCGGCACCGGCGGTTCGGCGCAGGCCACCGCCGTCCCGGCCCGACTGGTCGACTTCCGGCCGAACTCGCAGGGCGACGTCGCGCTGCTGAAGATCGAGAGCACCGACCTGCCGTCGGTGGACCTGGACAAGGCGAGCTCCGCGGCCGTCGGCACCCCGGTGCTGTCGATCGGCTACCCGGCCGCCGCCGACGCCGTCACCGACACCACCCTGGAGCCGTCCAACAAGGACGGTCAGGTGAGCACCACCCGGACCATCGGGTCGGTCCCCTTCTACGAGACCAGCGCCTCGCTGTCCCCGGGCATGAGCGGCGGCCCGACGGTCGACCTCGAGGGCGACGTCATCGGCATCAACAGCGCCTACGTGCAGGGCGACCAGGCCTTCAACTTCATCGCCCCGGCCACGGGGCTGACCGAGCTGATGGCCCGCAACGGCGTGCAGAACCAGCTCGGCCCGAATGACACCCTCTACCGGACCGCCCTGGCCGACTACTACGCCGGGCACTACTCGGACGCGATCGCGGACTTCGACCGGCTGCTGCTGGTCGACCCCGACCACAACCAGGCGAAGCAGTTCAAGACCGAGGCCGCCAAGGCCAAGGAGCGCTTCGGCGACGCGGCCCCGGTCGCGGCCGCCCCGCCCGTCGAGCAGCCCGGTGACGACATCCTCGGCATGACCCCGTGGGTCTTCTGGACGGTCGTCGGTGGCGCCGCCGCCGTGGTCGTCGGCGGGATCGCCCTGCTGCTGGTGCTGCGCCGCAGGCGCGGCGGTGCGTCCGACGTCGTGCGGCCCGCCCTGCCCGGCCCGCGTCCGGCCGACGGCTACTCCGCCTGGACCCCCGGTGGCCAGGCCCCGCAGTTCCCCCGGCAGCCGATGACCCCGCAGCAGGCCCCGCAGCCGATGGCCCCGCAGGCCCCCTGGGGCAGCACCCCGATGCCGGCCCGCCCGGCCCCGTCTGTCGACGCCGAGGCCGAGACCCGGATCGTGACCCCGGCGGACATCGTGGCCGCACAGCGTCCCGCCCCGGCGGAGACGGTGAACGGCTCCTCCGCGGAGGAGGGCGCGACCACCGTGGTCTCGACCCCGAGGGCCACCGGCTGCAGCACCTGCGGCACCACGGTCGCCCCCGGCGCGGTGTTCTGCTCGACCTGCGGCACCCGCCAGTCCTGATCGGACTCCTCCCGAGACGGCATCCCCGCTTCCCGCGGGGGTGCCGTCTCGGTGTGTCAGCGCAGGACGACGGGGAGCGTGACCAGCGCCGGCAGCTCCAGCCGGGCGAGCCGGGCACCGGGGCAGGAGTGCGGCCCGGCGCCGAAGGTGAGGTCGCCACGGAGAGCACCGAGCAGGAGATCCGCGAGATCCGATGTCGAGAAGTGTCGGCGTGCTCCGACCAGGGGGTGTCCACACCGCGAAGAAGGAGCACCCGATGCGTCGGATCACCCACCACATCAACGTCTCGCTCGACGGCCGCATCTGCGGCCCGAACGGTGAGTTCGACTGGACCACGATGGGCCCCGAGCACTCCGCCTACTCCCGGGCCATCCAGCCTGCGGGCTCGTCGCTGCTGTACGGCCGCGTCGTCTGGGGCTGGATGTCCTCGTACTGGCCGCACGCCGACGAGGTCTCGACCGACCCGCACGACCGCGCCTACGCCCCGCTCTGGCGGGCCACGCCCAAGGTCGTCGCGTCCCGGACGCTGGACACCGTGGACGCCGAGAACACCGTCCTGGTCCGGTCGGTGGACGAGATCGCCGCCCTGGAGGGGGACTTCGTGCTGATGGGCGGCGGGGAGCTCGCCGGCGCGCTGACCGCCGCCTGCCTCGTCGACCGGCTCAGCATCATCGTGCACCCGGTCGTCCTGGGCGGCGACCACGCGCTGCTCCCCGGCGCCGGTCGCAGCGCGTTCACCCTGCGCGAGTCCCGCGTGCTCGACGGCAGCGCGGTCCTGTCGATGTACGACCGCGCGTAGGCGGGGGTACCGGCCACACCCCCCGCGGTGCGGGAACGGGGAGGCCGGCCCGCTCGAGCGTCCGCCGCCGCGCCGTCGGGGTGACGACGGTGCTCGGCGGCGTGCTCACCGCCGCCGGCTTCGCGACGACGGTCCGGGAGACCGGCGAGGGCAAGCTCGCCTACCTGGACTCGCCGGTCATCGACCCCATGCAGAGCCAGGTCGCCACAGTGCTGTTGTTCTTCGGCTACCTGGGGCTGACGCCGATGCTGTCGTCCTTCGTCGCCATGACGAGGACGCGCGGCAGAGTGCTCGGCACCATCGCGGCCTCCCATCTCGACCCACGATGGCGGCGACCTTGGGCTGGTCGAGCTCGCCCTGGCCGAACTGTGCGCGAATCCCGTCGAGCCCCTGCTGGTAGTAGGCCAGTGGTCGACCGCAGGCGATGACTGGCGACGTCACCTCGGCGACCCCGCGGACGGTTCCACCCCCTGCGCGTCGTCCCCGCCGAAGCGACCGCTCATCGTCACCGGGCATCTGCTGCCCGAGGGCGGGATGGTCGCGTTCCTGGCCGCGCACCGGCGCGAGTTGTTCCCGGATGAGTTGTTCGCCGACCTGTTCGCCGTGGGCCGGGGACGGCCGTCGGTCCCCGGTTGAGCAGGGCGCACGGCGGCCTCGCCGAACCCGAACGGATCTTCGATGCCGTGCGGGCGGTGGTCGCGCAGACCGGCGCCCTGGCCGGGCGCCACCGGTGGGCGTTGGACTCGACGATCCTCGACGACGCGGTGGCACCCAGGACACCGTCACCCAGCTCATCGCCGCGATCCGCCGGGTGGGCCGCGAGGTCCCCGGCGCCGCCGAGGTGATGACCGCTCACGCGCACGCCCATGACTATGCCCAAGCTGGGAAGCCGCGGATTGCCTGGGACGACGTGACTGCCCGCGCCGAGTTGGTCGACGCCCTGGTCTCGGATGCGCCGGCTTCCGACCATGGGCGCCTCCTGGGCCGCTGACAGGCAACTCGAGGAGGTCGGCGCCGACGACCGAACCGTCCCTACGAGTTCTGCAGGTACACCAACACCGCACTCACCCGGCGGTTGAGGTCCCGCTCCTCCGACAACCCGAGCTTGGAGAAGATCGAGTTGGTGTGCTTCTCGATGGCGCGCTCGCTCAGCACCAGAGCGCCCGCGATGGAGGCGTTGGACTTGCCCTGGGCCATCTCGCCCAGGACCTCCAGCTCGCGGGGGGTCAGGGCGTCCAGCTCGGACGGTTTGGCCCGCTGCGCGGCGACCAGGCCCTCGATGACGGTCGGGTCGATGACCGAGCCGCCGTCGGCGACCCGGCGGACCGCCTCGGCGAGCTCGTCCCCGTCCGCGACGCGCTCCTTGAGCAGGTAGCCGCGGCGGGAGGTGCCGTCCGCGAGGAGGGTCAGCGCGTACTGGGCCTCCGCGTACTGCGACAGCAGGATCACGCCGGTCTCCGGCTTGCGGACGCGCAGGTCCGCGGCGACCGAGATGCCCTCGTCCGTGTTCGTCGGCGGCATCCGGATGTCGGTGACGACCACGTCCGGGTCGTGCTCGTCGATCAGCTTGTCCAGCGACGGCAGGTCGGGGGCCGAGCCCACGAGGGTGAGGTCGGCGGTGCCGTCGATCAGGCGGACAAGCCCGTGCCGGAGCAGGGCGTTGTCCTCGGCGAGCGCCACTCGGATCGTCACGCGACTGATCGTAAGGGGCGGCCTCGCGGTCAGGGGGGAGTGCTGGCCACACCGTTGTGGGTTCGGGATCCCGCCCCCACCGCCACGGTGGGCACGCGCCCACCCGCCCGCCGGACCCGACCGCGCGACCAGAGGTACCGCAGGGGGCCGCTGACCAGCGCGGTTCCCGAGAGCTCAAGAGGTACCTCGCGCAGCGCCCCGGGCACCCGGCGCAGCAGCGCGACCCGCCCCGGCGTGCTCAGCAGCAGCTTCGTCACCACGCCCGCGAGGCCGCCTGCCACATCCCGGCGCTCCAGCGGATCGTGGTCACGGCGCACCCAGGCCGCGGGCTCGTGGACGACGACGTGGCCCGCCACCACCAGCCGCACCACCAGGTCGGCGTCCTCCCCGCCGGTGGCGAGCGCCTCGTCGAACCCGCCCGCCGCCCGCGCGACGTCCGCGCGGACCGCCAGGTTCGCCCCGGCGCCGAGCAGGGTCCGGGCCAGGGGCAGCAGGGCGGTCTCACCCAGCGTGATGCGCCGCGGGCGAAACCGCGGGCGTGGGCGGGCCTGGTCGACGGCGCGCTCGTCGTCGGTGTCCAGCCGGGCGCTGAGCACCGGGCCCGTCGCCGCGGCGACGTCCGGGTCGGCGAGCGCGCCCGCGATCCGGGAGGCCCACTCGGCGTCGACCTCGGTGGCGTCGTCGGTGAAGGCGACCAGGTCGGTGGTGGCCGCGACGAGTCCGCGGTTGCGGGCGGCCGAGACCCCGCGGCCCGCCTCGCGAAGGTAGTAGACGCGGGCGTCCGCGAGGTCGGCCACGGTGAGCCGGGTGCGGTCGTCCTGCGGCGCCTGGTCGACGACCAGCACCGTCAGCGCCGGGTGGTCGCAGGCGAGCACCGACCGCAGGGTGCGCCCGAGCCCCTCCGGGTTCCCCCGGGTGGGGACGACGACGGTCAGCGGCTCGTCCGAGACCGGGACCGTGCGCGGGGTGGGGACCGGCCCGATCTGCAGGCGGATCGCCTCGGCGCGGGCCACGGCGTCCGCGATGCCGCGACGGAGCGTGACGGTGATCTCGCCGAGGGCGTCCGATCCCATCGTGACCAGCAGGCGCGCGTGCCGGTAGCCCGGCGCGACCTGCAGCCCGGCCACCTCGTCGACCGTGGTCCGACCGACCCAGGTCGGTCCGTGCTCCGGAACCATGGTCACACCCCTCTCGCGACGATCGTGGGCAGAGTGTCGCCCGCGGCCGCTGTGACGACACTGAGACGGCAGTACGGTCCGGGTGTGGGTGATCAGTCACGGCCGGGCAGGCCGCGCGCAGGAGTCGTGGTGACGGGCAGCGAGCTGCTGACCGGTGCCGTCCGGGACGCGAACGGGCCGTGGGTCGCCCGCGAGCTGTTCGAGCTGGGGTTCGAGGTGGTGCGGGTCGAGATCGTGGGCGACCGGCCGGAGGACCTGACCGCGGCGCTGCGGCACGCCGCGGACTTCGCGCTCGTGGTCACCTCGGGCGGCCTCGGCCCGACGGCGGACGACCTGACCGCGGAGATCGTCGCGGGGTTCGTCGGGGTGCCGATGGAGCTGGACGAGCCGATGCGGGACCTGATCCACCGACGGGTGGCGCGGTGGGCGCAGCGGACCGGGTTCGGCGGCCCCGCGCTGGACGAGGCCACCCGCAAGCAGGCCATGGTGCCCCGCGGCGCCACCGCACTGAAGCCGGTCGGGACGGCGCCGGGGCTGGTCGTGCGGCAGCCGGGCGGGCCGCTGGTCGTGGTCCTGCCCGGGCCGCCGCGCGAGCTGCAGGGCATGTGGCCCGCCGTGCTGGAGGCCGAGCCCGTCCGCGCGCTGCTGGCGGACGTGCCCCGCGCCGAGCCGCGGTCGCTGCGGTTCTTCGGGCTGCCGGAGTCCGAGATCGCCCAGACGCTGCGCGAGATCGGCCGCGCCCGGGACCTGTCCGCGGTGGAGGTGACCACCTGCCTGCGCCGCTCGGAGCTGGAGGTGGACCTGCGGCCGCTGCCCGGTGCCGAGGAGCTCGCCGACGAGGTGGCGGAGGAGATCGTCGAGCGGCATCGCGCGAACCTGCTCAGCGCGGAGGGCGCCACCACGGACGAGCTGCTGGCGACGATCCTGCCGGCGAAGGGGCTGACCGTCGCGACGGGGGAGTCCTGCACCGGCGGGATGCTGGCGTCGCGGCTGGTGGACCGGGCCGGGTCGAGCGCGTACGTGGCAGGCGGGGTGGTCGCCTACTCGAACGAGGCGAAGACCGCGCTGCTCGGCGTGCCCGCCGAGATGATCGCCGAGCACGGCGCCGTGTCCCCGGAGGTGGCCCGGGCCCTGGCGGACGGCGCGCGGGAGCGGTTCGGCGCGGCGATCGGCGTCGGGGTCACCGGGGTGGCGGGCCCTGGCGGGGGCACGGAGGCCAAGCCGGTCGGCTACGTCTGCTTCTGCGTGACGACGGCGGACGGCCGGGTGCTCACCCGCGACCCGGTCCTGCCGGGGTCGCGCGGGGACATCCGCGAGCGCTCCACCGACACCGCCATGCACCTGATCCTGCGCGCCGCGGGCGGCCTTCCGCGCTGACCGGGCGCCGTCGCCGTTCGCACGTTTCGTGCGCACAGGGCGGCATGATCGCCGAGAGTGTGCGCTCAGCGTGGTGCGTACCGCGCCCACGGCACGCCACTCGCGGCCCTATGCCGCCCGGTGCCGCCCTATGCCGCCCGGTGGCCGCTGCGACCGAGCCCTGCGACGATGCCCGCAGCGTCGTCGCAGGTCCCCGCGACGGCGGGAAGGGGGCGAGGCGTGAGCAGCGCAGACGGCAGGGCGTTCGGTGACGGGCTCGCCGTCGGACCGGACCTCGAGGGCGCGGCCGAGGTCGCGACGACCCAGGCCCTGGCCGGCCTCGACGGTGCGGTGCCCGATCTCCTGCTGGTGTTCGTGACCGGTGCGCCCGAGGCCGGCGCGGCGGCGCGCCGGGCGGCGGCCGTGGCGGGGGCCCGGGCGTCGCTCGGTGTCACCGCGCACGGCGTGATCGGCGACGGGCGCGGCGTCGAGCGGGACCCCTCGGTCGCGGTGTTCGCGGCGGCCCTGCCAGGGATCTCGCTGCAGACCTTCCGGCTGGAGTCCCGCCAGACCACCGACGGCGTCGCCGTGAGCGGCACGCCGTCGGCCGCGGTCGCGGCGGGCGCCGAGGTCGGGATCCTGCTCGCCGACCCGTTCTCGTTCCCGATCGCCGGCTACCTGGAGCGGACCGCCGAGCTGCTGCCGGGGCTGCCGCTGATGGGCGGGCTGGCCAGCGGGGCCGGGGGACCGGGGCGGAACCGCCTGCTGGTCGACGGCGAGGTGGTCGACAGCGGCGCGGTCGGCGTCCTGCTCGGGCGCGGCGCGGGCACCCGCACCGTGGTCAGCCAGGGCTGTCGGCCGATCGGGCCGCCGATGGTGGTCACCGCGGCGGAGGGGAACATGCTGCGCGGCCTCGCCGGGGAGCCCGCGTTCGCGCGGCTGGGCGCGATCGTCTCGGCGCTGCCGCCGGAGGAGCAGGAGCAGGTCACCACGGGTCTGCACGTCGGCGTCGCGCTGGACGAGTACGCGGACGAGCACGGCCGCGGGGACTTCCTCGTCCGCGGCGTGCTGGGCATCGACCCGGTGGAGGGGGCGGTCGCGGTCGGCGAGGTCGTGGAGGTCGGGCGGACCGTCCGGTTCCAGGTCCGGGACGCGGCCGGGGCGGGCGAGGACCTCGCCGCGCTGGTCGCCGAGCTCCCCCCGGTCCGCGGGGCGATCCTGTTCTCCTGCAACGGCCGCGGCACGACCATGTTCCCCGACGCGGGCCACGACGTCGGCGTGCTGCGCGCCGGCCTCGGCGCGGTGCCGGTCGGGGGGTTCTTCGCGGGCGGGGAGATCGGGCCGGTGGGTGGGCGGAACAACCTGCACAGCTTCACCGCGTCCGTGCTGGCGTTCGAGTAGAACGGCACCGGGCCCGGGCCGCTCCGCAGCGACCCGGGCCCGTCCGTGCCGACCACTCGTGTGGCCGTCCTCCCCCGACAGCGGTCGCGGACCCGCTCCCCAGCCCGTCCGCGACCGTGACGACCGGTGCTCCCCAGCGCCGGTCGGTGGACTCAGCCCTGCAGCAGCCCCGAGTTCGACGAGCCCGTCGCGGTCGCGTTCTGCGTGACCGGTCCGGAGCTCAGGATCCCGCCGATGTTCACGGCCGGGCTGACCTGCAGGTTCAACCCGAGCAGGCTGCCGCCCCGCACCGCCCGCTGCGACCCGTCGTGCCCGTGCCCGTGCCCGCCCGACTGCTGCACCCCGGAGTTCGCGGAGCCGTCCGTGTACGCGGTCTGGGTGACCGGGCCCGAGTTGCCGATCCCGCCGACGTTCACCGCCGGGTCGACCTGGATCAGCCCGCCGACCAGGTCGCCCGCCTGGAAGGACTCCTGTCCGCCCGAGCCCGGACCGTCGTGCTGCTCGATGCCGGAGTTCGCGTGGTTCGCCGAGTACGCGGTCTGCGTGACGGGGCCGCTGGTGAGGATGCCGCCGACGTTGAGCGCCGGGTTCACCTGGGCGAGCACGCCGACGACGTCGCCACCCTGGACCGCGGTCTGCCGCCCGCCGCGGTGGCCGTGCCCACCGTGCTGCTGGACGCCGGAGTTCGCCGAGCTCGCGGAGTACGCGGTCTGCGTCACCGGGCCCTTCGAGAGGATGCCGCCGACGTTGAGCGCCGGGTTCACCTGCCCCAGCACGCCGAGCAGGCTCCCGCCCTGGACCGCGGTCTGCCGCGGCCCGCCGTCGTGGTGGCCGGTCCCGGCGTTCGCGACGCCGGCGAACCCGAGGGTCAGCGGCAGGCCCGCGGCGCTCGCGGCGGCGATGCGGAGGGCGGTGGACTGGGTGAAACGGGACATCGGTGCTCCTCGTGGGCGCGCCGCAGCGACCGAGCACAGTGGGCTGGACGGCCACTGCGTCGGGTGCGACCTGAACGGTTTCCGGGGATGTCCACTGTCGACGATGATCACCGGTGGACAGTCACTCCAACGAGGCTCACTCGATGGAGGTACGCCGGTGACGCAGAAGTGATGTCGATCTCGACAGGGCAACCCGGGTCACTCGAACAGGTGGCCCAATGGGCGGTCCGTTCGGCGGAGCGTGACGGGCCTCAGCGGACTAGCCGGAAGAAGGTGCGGAGCTCCTCCACCAGCGTCTCCGGCTGTTCCAGGGCCGCGAAGTGGCCCCCGGTGTCCGGTGTGGAGTAGTGGCGCAGGTCGGTGAACCGGCGCTCCAGCCAGTAGCGCGGCAGCCGGGTCATCTCGTGCGGGAAGACCGTGACGCCGGTGGGGACCTCGACCGGCTCCATCCGGGGCTTGCGGAAGCTCTCCCAGTAGAGCCGGGCGCTGGACGCGGCGCTGGCGGTCAGCCAGTAGAGCATCACGTTGTCCAGCAGCCGGGTGCGTGTCGTGACGTTCTCCGGGTGGCCCGCGCAGTCGGTCCAGTCCCAGAACTTCTCGATGATCCAGCAGGCCTGTCCGACGGGGGAGTCGGTCAGCCCGTAGCCGAGGGTCTGCGGGCGGGTGGACTGCTCGGCGGAGTAGCCGGTGCCCGAGTGCTGGAAGCGCTTCGAGAACATCAGCGCCTCCTTCTCCGTCTTCGACAGCGGGCGGCGCTCGTTCGCGGGAGGGGCCTCGGCCAGCGGCATGGTGAGGTGGATGCCTGCCAGGGCCTCGGGGATCCCGCCCGCCAGCGCGGCGGTGATCATCGAGCCCCAGTCGCCGCCGTGCGCGCCGTAGCGGTCGTAGTCCAGCCGGTCCATCAGCTGCGCCCACGCCGTCGCGATGCGCTCGACCCCCCAGCCGGACACCGCGGGCTTGCCGCTGAAGCCGAACCCCGGCAACGAGGGGATGACGACGTGGAACGCGTCCCGCGGGTCCTCCGGCCGGGTCAGGGCGCCGATCAGGCCGACGTACTCCAGGACCGAGCCCGGCCAGCCGTGCGTCAGGATCAGCGGCAGCGCGTCCGGATGGGGGGACCGCACGTGCAGGAAGTGGATCTCGACGGAGTCGTCCCCGCCGCCGTCGAGGCCCGTGGTGAACTGCGGGTACGAGTTGAGCTCCGCCTCGCAGCGGCGCCAGTCGTAGTCCTCGGCCCACGTGCGGGCCAGGTCCTGCGCGTAATCCAGCGGGACGCCCTGCGTCCAGCCGCCGACGGTCGCGGGCTCGGGCCAGCGGGTCCGTCGCAGCCGGTCGCGGAGATCGTCGAGCTCGGCCTGGGGAACGTCGATTCGGAACTCGCGCACGGGCCCGAGTGTTCCGCACCGGGCGCCGTCGCGCGTAGCGGCGGTTCCCTGTGCGCGACACTAGAGCTGCACGCCGCGGGTCAACGCACCGTCCACCACCAGGTTCGTGCCGCTGATCCGGGACGCCAGCGGGCTGGCCAGCATCGCCACGGCGTAGGCGGTCTCCTCGGGCGTCCCCATCCGGCCCGTCGGGTTGAGGCCCATCGCCGTGGCGAACAGCTCCGGGTTCCCCTGCTCGACGTTCGCCCAGACCCCGCCGGGGAAGTAGACGTTGCCGGGCGAGACGACGTTCGCCCGGATCCCCTTGGCCGCCAGGTCGAACGCCAGCCCCGACACGTAGTGCACGATGGCCGCCTTCATCACCCCGTACGACCCGTCGGCGAAGTCGATCTCCCGACCGGACACACTGGACACCGCGACGACCGACGCCGCGTCGCTCGCCTCCAGGTAGGGCATCGCCGCCTCGACCATCCGCACCGTGTGCATGAGGTCGACCTCGAAGGAGCTCCGCCAGTTCTCCTCGCCCGCTCCGATGGCCAGCGCGCTCACGTTGGCGACGACGATGTCGATGCCCAGCTCGCCCTCGTCTCGCACCCATTCCGTGAGGGCCGCGGCGTCGGCGACGTCCAGGGCGCGCCCGGCCACGTCGTACCCCTTCTCGCCCAGGGCGTTCACGCGCGCGAGCACCTCGTCCTCGCTGCGGGCGCAGAAGGCGACCCGCGCGCCCTCCGCGGCGAGCAGGTCGACGACCGCGGCGCCGATGCCCTTCGTCCCGCCCGTGACCAGGGCCTTCCTTCCGGCGAGCTGGAGATCCATCAGTGCACTCCTGGAGAGAGGGAACGCAGGTGCGCGTGCAGCCCGCTGTACGCCGAGCCCGCGGGGAGCAGGGACTTCGCGACCTTGGTGATCGCGCTGTAGTTCGTGTCGACGACGTTGGCGAGCGGGGACTCGGAGATCTGGGTCAGCAGCTGGTAGGCGTCGAGACGGTCCAGGCCGTAGAGGCCGCCCAGCCAGTCGATCATGCCGATCTGGCTGATCCGCCAGGCGTCCTCCAGCGGCCGCGAGGACCCGACGACCGAGTAGTGGGTGTCCGACTCGATCCGCGGCCACGGCGTGGGGGTGCCCTTGACCAGCTCGACGAGCAGCGTCACGTCCATCGCGCCCTCGACGGCGGTCCCGCAGCTCTCGCCCTCGCCCTGGCGGTAGTGCCCGTCCCCGACGGAGAACATCGCACCCTCGACGTTCACCCCGAGGAAGCAGGTCACCCCCGCCCTCATCTCGGGGGTGTCCATGTTGCCGCCGAAGGCGTCCGGCACCAGGCTCGACCGCACCTCCCGCCCGGCGGGTGCGACTCCGACGGTGCCCAGCATCGGGTTGCAGGGCAGCTCCAGCCGCAGGTCGACGCTCCGGGCCTCGAACGCGACGGTCCCGGCCGTCCGGTCCAGCTCGTAGATCCACGTCCGCTCGGGCAGCGGGTCGTGCAGCAGCGCGGTGCGGTCGGTGCCGGACAGCGCGCCGAAGAACGGGATCGTGGTCGAGGCGCCCCAGTCCCGCGCGGGCCGCAGGTCCACGATGTGCAGCGCCAGGGTGTCCCCGGGCTCGGCGCCCTCGACGAAGAACGGCCCGGTCTGCGGGTTGACCTCCGTCATGTCCAGCACCGCGCTCGGCCGGTCGGAGGTCGAGGTCAGCCGCCCGGAGAAGGCGTCCTCGGTCCACAGCCGCAGCAGCGTCCCCGGCCGGATCCGGTGCGACGGCGGCGCGCCCCCGAACGTCCACACGTACTGCTCGCGCGTCGGGCGGTACTCGACCACGTCCATGGCGGTGATCGTTGCGGGTTCACGCACGGCCCACAACCCACGACCCGCACCCCCACCTACCGCACGAACGGCACTCTCGTGCGGTAGGTCCGCACAAGAGTGCCGTTCGTGCAGGTCGGGGGAGGGGGTCACCGGAGGGCGCGGGAGATGCCTCGGGCGGCGGCCAGAACCGCCGGGGTGTAGGAGTGCGGGTTCGCCTCGGCCGGGATGACGATCGACAGCGCCGCGACCACGCCCGTCGCGTCCCGCACCGGCGCCCCGACGGACTGCGACACCAGCTCGATCTGCTGCACGCTCAGCGCCACCCCCGTCCGGCGCACCTCGCCGATCAGCCTGCGCAGCTCCGCGGGATCGGTCACCGTGCGCGGGGTGAACCGGCGGACGGGGGCGGCGAGCACGGCGTCCACCAGCGCGGGGTCCGCGTGCGCGAGCAGGGCGAGGCCCACCCCGGTCGCGGTGGCGGGCATCCGTGAGCCCGCGCGCGTCCGGATGCTGACGGCGTCGTGGGTGGTGAGCCGTTCGACGTAGACGACCTCGGCGCCGTCGAGCACGGCGAGCTGGACGTTGTGCCGGGTGACCTCGTGCAGGTCCTCCAGGTAGGGCATCGCGCGTTCGCGCAGACCCGTGCCGCGCGGGGCGAGCGCCCCGACCTCCCACAGCCGCAACCCGATCCGGTACTCCCCGGACTCGGCCCGCTCCAGCGCGCCCCAGCCCGCCAGCTCCCCGACGAGCCGGTGCGTGGTGGTCAGCGGCAGGCCGGTGCGCTTGCTGATCTCGGTGAGGGTGAGCGCGGGGGCGGCGTCGGTGAACGCCCCCAGGACGTCCAACACCCGCGCCGTCACGCTCATGAGCAGGAAGTCTTCCGCATAACGGAAGTGGCGTCGAGTCAGAGCAACGTGCCGGCACCCTGGGTGGGAACGAGCTCGGAGAGGAGCGCCAATGACCACCGCGCAGCAGACGCAGTACGTGCGGCCTCGAGACACCCACCCGCCGCTGGACTCGCCGGGGTACAAGAGCACCGGGATCCGCCACCCCGGGCAGGCCCCGATCGTCGTCCCGCAGCGGCTGACCGAGGTCACCGGTCCGCTCCTGCACGGCACCATCGGCCCGAACGACCACGACCTGACCCGTCAGCACGCCGAGGAGCCCCAGGGGCAGCGGATCATCGTGACCGGCCGCGTGCTGGACTCCGACGGCCGCCCGGTGCCGGACACCCTCGTCGAGGTGTGGCAGGCCAACGCCGCGGGCCGCTACGCCCACAAGGCGGACGACTGGGCCGCCCCGCTGGACCCGAACTTCACCGGCGGCGGCCGGGTGCTCACGAACTCCCTCGGCGAGTACTCGTTCACCACGGTCAAGCCGGGCGCCTACCCGTGGGGCAACCACCACAACGCCTGGCGCCCCGCGCACATCCACTTCTCGCTGTTCGGGCAGGCGTTCACCCAGCGGCTCGTCACGCAGATGTACTTCCCGGACGACCCGCTGTTCGCCTACGACCCGATCTTCAACTCGGTGCCGGAGAACGCGCGGCACCGCATGGTGTCCACGTTCGACATGGACGCCACGCAGCCGGCCTGGGCGCTCGCCTACCGCTGGGACATCGTGCTGCGCGGCCGCGAGCAGAGCGTCTTCGAGGAGCCCCATGCCTGAGCTGACACCGTCGCAGACCGTCGGTCCGTACCTGCGGCTCGGCCTCGACTGGGGTGTCGACGGGCCCGCCGTCGTCCCCGAGGGGACTCCCGGCGCGGTGCGGATCGCCGGGATCGTCACCGACGGCACCGGCGGCCCCGTGTCCGACGGGATGGTCGAGACCTGGCAGGCCGACCCGGACGGCCGCTTCGCCCACCCGGAGGGCGGCGGCTCGGACTTCCGCGGCTTCGGCCGCAGCTGCACGGACTCCGAGGGGCGCTGGGAGATCCGCACCCTGTTCCCCGGCGCGCTGCCGGGCGAGGCCCCGCACCTGGACGTTTCGGTGTTCGCGCGCGGCCTCCTGGACCGGGTCGTCACGAGGATCTACCTGCCCGGCCACCCGGCGAACGCGGACGACCCGGTCCTCGCCCTCGTCCCGGCCGAGCGCAGGCACACCCTCGTCGCGGAGCAGGTGGGCGAGGCGGAGTACCGCTTCGACATCCGCCTGCAGGGTGCGGACGAGACCGTCTTCCTGGACGTCTAGCGTCCTGGGTGTCTAGGGCAGGTGCGCGAAGCGGACCGAGCGGAACACGAACGAGTCCGAGACCGAGTGCGGGCTGGTCCAGCGCGGAGCGTGGCCTGCGGAGTCCGGCTCGCCCTCGGTCAGCTCCGCGCAGCCCTTCCGGCTCAGCAGGGCGACGGCGTCCGTGCGGTTGACCGACTCCGTCCACTCCGCCGGGCCGGTGGCGAAGGACGTGAGGTCGTAGCAGGTCCCGAGCTCGGGATCGACGATCGCGTCCGACTGCGGGGCCCAGTCCCCGGCCTCCGACGTGCCGTTCATCGCCACGTAGATGCCCTCGGCGTGGGTCACCGGCGGCTGCGCGGCGTTCCCCGTCGCGGCCGTGGCGACCCCCGCCCCGGTCAGCGCGAGCAGCGCCGCCACCCCCACCGTCACCGCCGTGCGCCGCATGCCGCCCCCGATCGTGTCCACGCGTCACCCCATCGAGGCGACCGGTCTCACGCCGTCAACGCGCGTGCCTCGGATCGGTGACGGGTAAGTCTCGTCACAAGCGTAGTGGGTCGGAAGATCGGCTTCGTTCACAGCGTTCCCACAGGTGGGAGCGAGCCGGTTCCCACCGACGTCGTGAATGATCTGTTCGGGACGAGCCGGACGGGGAGAGGTGAACGGGACCGTGGCGAGCAGAGCGATCACCGCGCCCGGCCCGCATCTGCCGCTCGGTCACGTGCTCGGCGCCGTGTCGCACCGGCTGCAGGGTGGGCGTGAGCGGTTCCCCCTGATCGCCCAGCTCGCGCGGTACACCGTCGTCGGCGGGTTCGGCACCGCCGTCAACGCCGTGCTCTACCTGCTCGGCCGCCTGGTCCTGGGGCCCATCCCGGCCAACCTCGTGGCGCTCCTGCTGAGCACGGCGATCAGCACCGAGGTGAACCGGCGCTTCACCTTCGCGGGCGCCCCGGCGCACCGGTGGCGGGTGTACCTGCAGGACCTCGGCACCGTCGTCTTCTACGCGGGCTACAGCACCGCCGTCCTCCTGCTGGTGGACGAGTGGATCACGGACGCCACCGCGCTGCAGGAGACCGCGGCGGTCACCGCCGCGAGCGTGCTGGGCGGGCTGCTCCGGTTCGTCATCCTCAAGGCCTGGGTGTTCGATACCGGACATGAGCGAACCGATCTCGGTGACGACGCCGTCGGGGATCACGATCCGCGGAACCAGGGCGGGGTCCGGGCCGCCGGTCCTGCTGCTGCACGGGTTCCCGCAGAGCCACGTGATGTGGCGACCGGTGATCGAGGCCCTGGCGCCGCGCCACACCGTGGTGGCCCTCGACCTGAGGGGCTACGGGCGGTCTGACCGCCCGCCCGCGGGGGAGGACCACGCGGGCTACTCGTTCCGCGCCATGGCCACCGATCCGGTGGACGTCATGGTGTCGCTCGGCTTCGAGCGGTTCGCGGTCGTGGGGCACGACCGCGGCGCCCGCACCGCGCACCGCCTCGCGCTGGACCACGCCGGGCGGGTGGAGCGGCTCGCGCTGCTGGACATCATGCCGACGGACTACGTCTACGCCACCGTGGACCGACGGGTGGCCCAGGCCTACTACCACTGGTTCTTCTTCATCCAGCCCTTCGACCTGCCGGAACGGCTGATCGGGGCGGATCCCGTCCGCTACCTGCACGACCTGCTCGGTCGGTGGGGGAGCGCGATGGACGCCCACCCCGCCGAGTCCCTCGCCGAGTACGAGGCCGCGTTCGCGGACCCGGAGGCCCGGCACGCGATGCTCGAGGACTACCGCGCGGGCGCCTCGATCGACCTGGAGCACGATGCGGAGTCCGAGCGGGCGGGCGTGCGGATCACGGCGCCGACGCTGGTGCTGTGGGGGGCGCGCGGGGTCGTCGGACGGTATGCGGAGTCCCCGCTGGACGTCTGGCGGACCCGCGCGGCCGATCCGGGGCTGGTCACGGGGAAGGCGATCCCGGACGCCGGCCACTTCCTGGTCGAGGAGAACCTGCCCGCCACCCTGGCGGCGCTGGAGCGCTTCCTGCAGGTCTGATGCCTCGTTCCGCAGGCTCCTCTCAGGTCTGATGCTTCGTTCCGCAGGCTCCTCTCACGCCCTCGTCTCCCCGTCCCACAGCGCCAGCAACGCTGCGCGGCGTTCGTCCCGGTCCAGGCCACGGAGATCGGCGACGCCGCGCTCGGTCACCACCACCTCGACGTCGTGCGAGGGGGTGGTGACGGGTCGGGACAGCCGCTCGACCAACGTCGGGACGCCCTTGACGGTGCTCGGGACCGCGATCACGGACAGCCCGGGGCCCCGGGCGGCCGCCGCCGCGAAGTCCGGGTGGCCACCGATCATGCCCGCGGCCGCGGCGCCGACGCCCTCGACGTTGACCTGCCCGGCGAGGTCGATCTCCAGCGCGGCGTTGAGCGCGATCAACGGGGGCGCGGTCGAGAGCCTGCCGAGGTCGTGGGTGTGCTCGATCGGGTTCAGGATCGGGCGCCCGTGGGCCCAGTCGTAGAGCCGTCGCGTGCCCGCGAGGTACGCGGCGCTCGGCTCGTCGATCAGCAGGCCCTTCGCCGCCAGGTCCACGACGGGCTCGGGCAGCAGCCCGGAGTCGACACGGACGGGCACCTCCAGTGCACCCACCATCGCCTGCGCCAGCCTGCCGGGACCGACCTGGACCCGGGCCCCCTCCGGCACGAGCCCGGCGACGTGGCGGGCGATCGCCTCATCGGCCGCTGTCGGTGTGGCGTTCGGGATCTCCAGCGGCGGCGCGTCGGTCTCGGCGACCACGGTGACCTGCTCCGCGGGGATCGCCGGGCCGGTCTCGGCGAGGGGGGTCGCACTGCTCAGCAGCGCCGCGACCGGGACGCCCGCGTCGACCAACCCGCGCAGGTAGGAGGACTCGGCGCCGAGGTGCAGCCCGTCCGGGCCGCGGACGAGGGTGGCGACGAGCAGGTCGGGGCGCAGGGGCCCCGCCAGGATCGCCGGGATGGCCGAGAGCCTGCACGGGACGACGTGTGCGGCGCCCGCCTCGATGTGCCTGCGCAGCCCGGGGCCTCCCGCGAGCACGCGGATGTCGGCGAACGCGGCGGCATCGAGGTCCGCGGCGCTGCCCGGGACCCAGCCGAGGACCAGCCGCACGTCCTTGCCGCGGGCGGCCTCGTTCAGCGGGCCGTAGAGCGCGGCGGGGGCGCCGCAGCCGTCGCCGAGCACGATCCGGGAGCCGGCGCGGACGGCGTCGTCCAAGGTCGTCATGGTCCGATTCGATCACAGGCGACGGCCCGGGCGTAGCGGTCGGCCAGCGCGCGGACCCGGGCGACCAGCTCGGGCGGGTCGGTGACGGTGAAGTCCAGCCCCAACAGCCCGACGTACACCGCGATCGTCTCGATGCTGTCCGCCCCGGTGACCAGCACGGACGTCTCGGCGTCGAGCTGCTCGACGAGCCCCACCGCCGGGTTGATCCGGGCCAGTACCGTCGCGGCGGGGGCGTGCACGGTGATCCGCGCGTGCACCGCCCAGCCGGTCGAGGCGACGTCTCGCAGGACGAACGCGGTGAAGTCGCCGCCGGGCAGCTGCGCGGGCGCGAACCGACGGCCCGTGGGCATCCGCAGCCCCAGCCAGTCGACGCGGAAGGTCCGCCAGGCGCCCGACTCCCGACCGACGAGGTACCAGCGGCCCTGCCAGCTCACGAGCCGGTACGGCTCGACCTGCAACGGCCACTCGGCGTCCCGGTAGTCGGCGCGGACGAGCTCGTGGTCCCGGATCGCGGCGGCCAGTGCGACGAGCACGGCCGGGTCGACCTCGGGATCCGGGTCGGCGGTGTCGGTGTTGCGGGGGCCCTGGGTGGTGGCCTGGTGCACGGCTGCCACCTGCCGTTTCAGCCGGTTCGGCAGCACCTGTTCGAGCTTCGCGAGGGCGCGGGCGCTGCTCTCCTCGAGCCCTCCGACCCCCGTCGACTGCGCCGCAGCCCGCAGGCCGATCGCCACGGCGACGGCCTCGGCGTCGTCGAGCAGCAGGGGCGGGAGCTTCGCCCCGGCGCCGAGCCGGTAGTGGCCCGCGGCGCCGCGGAGGCCGTGCACCGGGTAGCCGAGCTCGCGCAGCCGGGCGATGTCGTTCCGCACGGTGCGGCGCGTGACCCCGAGCCGGTCGGCCAGCTCGGCACCGGTCCAGTCCGGCCGGACCTGGAGGAGGCCGAGCAGCGCGAGCAACCGTGCCGAGGTGTCCGCCATGACTCTTCCTGAATGGGAACGAAATGTGCCTAATTGGTCCCTAGCGTAGCTCCCATGACGACGACCTTCACCGTTCACGTTCCGCAGGCCGACCTCGACGACCTGGCCGACCGCCTCGCCCGCACCCGGCTCCCGCAGCCCGCCCCCGGCGACGACTGGACCTACGGCACGCCGAACCACTACCTCGCCGAGATGGTCGGCTACTGGCGGGACGGGTTCGACTGGCGGGCTCAGGAGGACCGGATGAACACCTTCCCGCAGTACCTCACCGAGATCGACGGCCAGACGATCCACTACCTGCACGTCCCGTCGGCCGAGCCGGGCGCCACCCCGGTCCTGCTCGTGCACAGCTGGCCCGGGTCGTTCGTCGACTTCCTGGACGTGATCGGGCCGCTGGTCGACCCGGTCGCGCACGGCGGGCGTGCGGAGGACGCGTGCTCGGTGGTGGTCCCGTCGATCCCCGGGTTCGGGTTCAGCACGCCGCTGGCCGCCGGGGGCTGGACCCTGGCTCGCGTGGCCCGCACGTTCGACACCCTGATGCGGGAGCTCGGCTACGACGCCTACGGCGTACACGGCAGCGACGCGGGCGCGATGGTCGCCCGCGAGCTGGGCCTGCTGGACCCGCCCGGTTTCCGCGGCCTGCACGTCCTGCAGCTGTTCTCGTTCCCGTCCGGCGACCCGGCCGAGTTCGAGAAGCTGGCGCCCGCGGACTACGCGGCGCTGGAGTTCATGCAGTGGTTCCAGTCGGTCGGCGGCTACAACCAGATGAACGCCTCCCGGCCGCAGACGATCGCCGCGGCGCTGTCGGACTCCCCCGTCGGGCAGCTGGCGTACTCGGAGCTGTTCGAGAGCTTCGGCAACGGGACGTCGCTGGTGAGCCGGGACCAGGTGCTCACCCAGGTGGCGCTGTACTGGTTCACCAACACCTCGGCCTCCGCGGCGCGGTTCTACTTCGAGGAGGTGCGGGCGGGCGCGGAACCGCAGGTCAACCACGCTCGGACCGGCGTTGCGGTGTTCGCGAGCGACTTCGTGACGATCCGGGCGTTCGCGGAGCGGGACAACTCCGCGATCGTGCACTGGAGCACGTTCGACGAGGGCGGTCACTTCGCGGCGCTGGAGCGGCCGGCGCAGGTGGCGGCGGACGTCCGGGCGTTCTTCGCGGGCTGAGGGACGGGCCGCGTCCTGCGCGGTGGACGCGGGACGCGGCTAGGTTCTCGACCATGGGAGCCGCACAGTCGTCCGCCGACGAGTTCGTCCGCGAGCCGCTCGGGGTACAGGAGCGCATCACCGCGGACGGCTCGTCGCCGTGGCCGGTCGAGGCGGGGCGCTACCGGTTGGTCGCCGCGCGGGCCTGCCCGTGGGCGAACCGGATCGTGATCACGCGCAGGCTGCTGGGCCTGGAGCCGGTGCTGTCGATGGGCATCGCGGGCCCGCTGCACGACGAACGTTCGTGGCGCTTCCACAACGACCCCGGGAACGTCGACCCGGTGCTCGGGATCGAGTACCTGCGCACGGCGTACGAGAAGGCCGTGCCCGGCTACGACAAGGGCGTGACGGTGCCCGCGATGGTCGAGGTCGCGAGCGGGAAGGTCGTCACGAACGCCTACCGGGAGCTCGAGTTCGACCTGTCGACCCAGTGGACCGCGCTGCACCGGGCGGGCGCGCCGGACCTGTGGCCGGTCGAGCACCGGGACGAGATCGCCGCGATCTCCGACGAGGTGTTCCACGACGTCAACAACGGCGTGTACAAGTGCGGCTTCGCCAAGGGTCAGCGGTCCTACGAGAAGGCCTACGACGCCCTCTTCGCCCGCCTCGACGCCCTGTCCTCCCGACTGTCGACGCAGCGGTACCTGGTCGGGGACACGATCACCCAGGCCGACATCCGGCTGTGGGTCACCCTCGTCCGGTTCGACGCGGCCTACCACGGCCACTTCAAGTGCAACCGGCAGAAGCTCACCGAGCTCCCGGTCCTGTGGGCCTACGCCCGCGACCTCTTCCAGACCCCGGGCTTCGGTGACACGATCGACTTCGCGCAGATCAAACAGCACTACTACGGCGTACACACCGAGATCAACCCGACGGGGATCGTCCCCGAGGGCCCGGACGTCTCGGGCTGGCTCACCGAGCACGGCCGAGAGTCCCTGGGCGGCCGACCCTTCGGCCGAGGCACCCCACCCGGCCCCCCTCCGGCGGGGGAGCAGGTCCCGCCCCTCACCTGACCGAGGACGTCCGCGTGTCCCCCACGCGCGAGTCGGACATCCCGAGGGCGTGGTCGGGTCGATGGTCGTTCGGTCCGGGAGTCGGGGGTGGGTGTCGCGGTTCCTCGGGGGCGGGGACACTGGAGCCCGATGCGGATCGAGAGCTTTCCTCCCGGAGACACCGCGGCCCCGACCCCGGAGCGGCCCGCGCCCCGGCGACGGCGGCGGATGGTCTCGGTGCTCACCGGCGGGCTCGTCGTGGGGGCGCTGCTGGCGGGGATCGGGGTGGCCAGCGGGGCGGTGCCCGGCGTCGGGCTCTCGGCGAACAGTGCGACCGCCCCCGACGGTAGGCAGGCCGCGGCGCCTGCCGAGCCGGTCGTGCCGCCGCCGGACCCGAACACCTGCACCGCGCTCGTCACGGCGATGAGCCCGCGGGACCGGCTCGCGCAGCGGCTCATGGTGGGCGTCGACCCGGCGAACCCGGCCGGGGCGGTCGCGGTCGTGCGGGACACCCACGTCGGCGGGATCTTCATCGGCGGCAACCCCACCGCACTCCTGCAGAACGACGCGCTCGCCGCGGTGCAGGCCGCCGCGTCGACGAAGGTCGCGGTGGCCGTGGACGACGAGGGCGGCCGCGTCCAGCGCATCGACGCCCTCGACGGCGACCTGCCCAGCGCCCGGCAGATGGCGCAGCGCACGCCCGAGCAGGTTCGGGCGCTCGCCGAGAAGCGCGGCAGGCAGCTGCTGGCCCGCGGCGTCACCTGGAACCTGGCGCCGGACGTGGACGTCTCCGACCAGCCGCGGAACGCGGTGATCGGGGACCGCTCCTTCTCCGACGACCCCGCCGTGGTCACCGAGTACGCGCGGGCCTGGGAGGAGGGGCAGCGGGCGGCCGGGGTCTACGGCGTGCTCAAGCACTTCCCCGGCCACGGCCACAGCTCCGGCGACTCCCACCAGGGCCGGGTCTCGGTGCCGTCCCTCGACCAGCTCGGGCAGGCGGACCTCGAGCCCTACGCCGACCTCCTGGCCACGCTCGACCAGGAGAAGCTCGGCGTGATGGTCGGGCACCTGGACGTCCCGGGGCTGACCGACGACCTGCCGTCGAGCCTCACTCCGGCCACCTACCAGCTGCTCCGTGGCGAGTACGGCTTCGACGGCATGGTGATGACCGACGATCTCGGCGCCATGAAGGCGATCAGCGCGAGCTTCACCCCGGCCGAGGCGAGCCTGGCGGCCCTGCGGGCCGGTGCGGACGTCGCGTTGACCTCGAACATCGCCCCCGTCGCGCCGATCCTC
Organism: Pseudonocardia xishanensis; assembly: GCF_039541715.1. NCBI lineage: Bacteria > Bacillati > Actinomycetota > Actinomycetes > Pseudonocardiales > Pseudonocardiaceae > Pseudonocardia > Pseudonocardia xishanensis. The sequence goes on along the minus strand of NZ_BAABGT010000106.1, from coordinate 9,989 downwards.
GACACCCTCGAACGCGCCCGGCTCCCCGGCACCGACGTCGCCGTCGAGCGGATCCTGGCCGCGAAGGGCCTCTGCACCCGCGGCTGACGGGTCAGGGGAAGGCGATCGAGGCGGCGAGGTCGCGGCGGCCCTCCATCGCGGCGAGCCGCTCGGTCAGCGCGATCGCCGCCGCGATCGACCACGGTCAGGTGGACGCCGAACTCGGCCATCTCCCGCGCGACGCTCTCCGTGTAGCCCTCCAGGCCCCACTTGCCCGCGTGGTACGCGCTGTGGGTGGGGACGGCGACCTGCCCGCCCATGCTGGAGATCTGGACGATCCGCCCGCCGCCCTGCTCCCGCATCGGCCCGAGGAAGGCGCGGGTGATCACCATCGGCGCGAGCAGCAGGACCTCGACCTGGTCGCGCAGGTCCTGGACCGTCACCTCCTCGGCCGCCCCCGCCACGACGAACCCGGCGTTGTTGACCACGACGTCGACGCGGCCCGCACGGGCGGCCTCGCCGACCACCCGCTCGACGTCCGCGGGCCGGGTCAGGTCGAGCTCCACGACCGTCAGCCGGTCACGATGTGCCGCCTCCAGGTCGTCCAGGCTGTCCGGACGCCGGACGGTCGCGGTCACCCGCTCGCCCCGCGCGAGCGCCTGCTCGGTGAGTACCCGACCGAGCCCGCCGGAGGCTCCGGTGACGAACCAGTTCCGCGTGTCCATGAACCAGTGGACCGGAGGAGCCTCCGTTTTCGCAATCCGGGGTCACATGTCCAGGCCGCCGTTGACGGCGATCACGCTTCCCGTGATGTAGCCGGCGTTGTCGTCGAGGAGGAACTGGACCGCCCTCGCGATCTCGTTCGCCTGGCCGAGCCGGCCGATCGGGATGCCCGCGACCAGCTTCTCCAGCACCTTCTCCGGCACGGCCGCGACCATCTCGGTCTCGATGTAGCCCGGCGCGACGCAGTTGACCGTGACGCCCTTGCGGGCCACCTCCTGCGCCAGCGACTTCGAGAACCCGAACAGGCCGGACTTCGACGCCGCGTAGTTCGCCTGACCGACCGCGCCGGACTCGCCGATCACCGAGGAGATGTTCACGATCCGGCCGAAGCCGTTGCCGGTCATGTGCTCCAGCACCGACTTGGTCATGTAGAACGCGCCGGAGAGGTTGACCCGCAGCACCGCGTGCCAGTCGTCCACGGTCATCCGGCGGACGGTCTTGTCCACCGTGATGCCCGCGTTGTTGACCAGGTAGTCGACGCGGCCGTACCGCTCCAGCACCTCCTCGACGACGCGGGCGCAGTCCTCCGGTACGCCCACGTTGCCCTGGTGCACGGAGACCGTCGCCCCCTCCGCCCCCAGCTTCGCCGCCAGGTCGTCCGCGGCCTTGCCGTTGCTGCTGTAGCCGGCGGCGACCTGCACGCCGTCTCGGGCGAGCGCCGTGGTGATCGCCGCCCCGATCCCGCGGGCCCCGCCGGTGACGAGGGCGACGCGCGGCTCGGGACGGATGTCGGTGGTGGGGACGGGGGCGGGGGCGGCGGTCGTCATGAGGTCAGGTCTCCTCTGAGAGTGTGCGGGACATGCCCCGGCGGACCGCGTCGACGAGATACGGCCGGAGCTGATGCGGGTCGACGATCTGGTGCACCGACCCGACGCGCTGGGCCCGCTGGATGGAGTGGGTGGAGTCGAACTCCTCGGCCACGTTGCCGAGCTTCTCCGACCGGACGTCCGCCCGGACGGCGGCGAGCTCGGCCCGCAGCTGGGCCGCCTCGGCATCCGAGGACGACGCCGCGATGCGCTCCTCGAGCGCGGTCACCCGGGCGTCCGCGTTGGTCCGCTTGCGGACCTCGCCCGCGAACACGACGGCCGCGGCGGGTGCCCCGCCGAGCACCGAGGCGTAGGAGCCCTCGACGGCGGCGACCTCCATGGAGTCGTTGAGCGTCGCGGAGAACACCACGAACGCCCCGCCGTGGTAGCGGGAGACGACGCAGAACACGATGGGCCCGTCGAAGTTGACGATGGCCCGCCCGATCTCGGCGCCGTACTCGAGCTGGAGCGAGCGCAGCGACTCCGGCGAGCCGTCGAACCCGGACAGGTTCGCCAGCACGACCAGGGGCCGGTTGCCGGACGCCGCGTTGATCGCCCGGGCCGTCTTCTTCGACGACTTGGGGAACAGCGTGCCCGCGGTGAACTGCTCGGGCCCGTCCACCGGCACGATGCCGCGCCGGGGGACCGGCTTGGACTCGATGCCGAGCAGCGCGACGGGCTGTCCGCCGAGGTGGGCGTCGTACACGACGACCGAGTCGGCGTCGTGCATGTCGGCCCAGCGCTCGAGCGGCTCGTGGTCGGCGTCCGACACCGCGCGCATGACCGAGCGGATGTCGAACGGCTTCTTCCGCCCGGGGTTGGTCTCCTGCGCGAAGATCTCGCCGACCGTGGTGAACTCGGAGCCGTGGTGCGGCGCGGTCGTGACGTCCCGCTGCACCGGGTCCGAGGTCGGCGCGGGCCGCGGGAACCGCTCGCCGGGGACCCGGTAGGTGTGCTCGTAGTGCCGGAACAGCACCTCGACGGCCCCGCCCAGGTCCGGCGCCCAGTACTGCGCCTGGCCGTTCGGGCCCATGATCCGGTCGTAGCCGCCGATGCCGAAGTTGTCCTCGGCCGACACGCCGCCGGAGTAGTCCAGCGACTGCTTGCCGGTGAGCACCATGATCGAGTCCGGCGTCATGACCAGGATGCCCTTGGTGTGCATGAGCATCGTGGCCTCGGCGTTCCAGTAGGGCTGGGCGCCGACGCTGATCCCGGTGACGACGATGTTGATCTCGCCGCCCTCCTGGGTGAACTCGATGATCGCCCGCAGCGCGCGGGAGATCCAGTCCATGTTCTCCGTGCCGGAGTCCATGGCGATCCGGGCGCCCGACGACACCGCGAACCACTCGATCGGCACGTCCAGCCGACGTGCCAGCTCGACGGCGGCGCACACCCGGGCGCACTCGGCCTCCGCCAGCGAGCCCAGCCCGCGGGTCGGGTCGCCGATCAGCACCACGCGGGTCATGCCCTCGGGCTGCTTGGCGGTCTTCGCCGTGACCGTGCCGAGCACGATGTTCGCGGTGTTCTGCCCCGGCGCGCGGTCGACCGGCTCGGCGGGTGCGAAGGAGCCGTTCACCATGTCGTACTCGGTGAAGGACCCGTCCGGCCCGGTGAGCATCGGGACGATCTCGTACGGGTACACCGCGCCGCGGCGCTGCGCCTTGATGACGTTCTGGGCGTAGGCGTCCAGCTCGCGCATCGGGCTCGTGGGCGGGTCGTCCAGCTTCACGGTGAGCCCCGCGCCCGGAGGGCGGGACAGCCGCAGCAGGAACGGTCGGTCTCCGCCGTCCGTGTGGGTGCGGAACTCGACCTGCACCTGCTCCAGGCCCAGGGCCCCGGTGCGCGCCGCCAACGGGCGGACGACCGCGTCCAGCTCCTCGAACGGGATGTCCACGACCGGCCAGACGTGCAGCAGGATGCGGTTCCAGCCCAGCTTGGCCAGCTTCGGGTCGGCCGAGCGGATGCTGCGCAGGCTGTCGAGGCAGGCGTCGATGGCCCGTTCCAGCTCGGGCACCGACCGGACCACGCCCTGCTCGTCTCGCAGGAGGGTGAGCCGCCGGACGTCCGCGAGCGCCAGCAGCCGCTGGTCCTCGCGCACGTTCTTGCCGGTGGCCTTGAACAGGTGCACGTCCGTCTCGGACGGGAGCCGCTCCAGGTCGAAGCTGGACAGCCGCCACAGCCCCAGCCGCTCCCCGACGAGCGGGTGCAGGCCGCGCAGGGTGCGGTCCTCGACGAGCGTGCCGTCCTCGCCCGGCCGGAAGGTGAACCAGATGGGGCCGGGGTCGGCGAGGGCGTCCGGGTTGTCCGAGCGGTTGGGCCGCACGGCCACCGCGATCCGGGAGACGCGCTCGGTGGGCACGCCGCCAATGGCCGCCCGGACCCGCTCGGCGCGGGCGTCCGGGTCGCCGCCGTCGTCGCTGTGGGTGGAGGTGACGTAGAGGTCGACCAGCGCGGTGCGGCCCGCGGGCAGCTCCTCCACCCGGCGCCGCAGCTGGTTGGCCGCGGCCAGCGCCCGGCGCGGGTCGTTGTTGTCGATCACGGTGGCGAGCACCGTGCGGTCCTTGCCCGCGTGGCGGTAGCCCGCGGTCAGCAGCGGCAGCCCGACGGCGTCCGTGACCTGCAGGTCCTCCAGGTCGCGGACCCGGTAGTAGCGCCGGGTCATGACCTCGAGCAGGGCCGCGTTGTGCTGCGCCCCGAACACCCCGAGGATCGGCTCGGACGAGGCGACCAGCGCCTCGATCCGCTCCGCCCGGTTCGACGGGTCGGCCGCCAGCTCGTCCAGCTCCTGGCGCACCTCGCGGCGCACCTGCTCCCGCTGCGCCTCGACGGCCGGGGCGTCGAAGCAGTGGTAGCGCACCCGGCGGGCCAGGTCCCCGACGACGGGGTGGCGCAGCTGGGTGGCCACGACGAGCTCGTCCAGCGTGCGGAGGTACTCCTCGCGCAGGGCGCTCGGCAGCGCGGCGAGCGAGTCCGGGTGCGCGAGCCGCCACTGCAGCAGCCCGCGGATCACCGACTCGTGCGCGGTGGCGCGGCGGCTGGCCAGGAACATCCAGTACAGCGCAGGCTCGAGCTCGGGATCTCCCTCGGGGTCGACCCCGTAGTGCCCGAGCGCGCGGCGCAGCTTCGCGCGGAAGGACTCCGGCAGGTCCGCCGCCCGGGACTGCAGGTAGGCGTGCAGGTACTCCTGCGGGTTGCGGCCCTCGCCCGCCTCCCCGGAGTCCCCGCCGTCCTCGCCCGCCCGCTCGCGGCGGTTGCGCGACAGCGCGCACAGGTCCGCGAAGATCCGCAGCACGGCGGTCTCGCCGACCAGCACGGCCGGGTCGTCCCCGGGCAGCGCGGCCCGGGCGGTGTCCAGCCTGCTCAGCTGCCGGTCCGCCTCGCGCGGGTCGACGTCGAAGCCGAGCACCTGCCACCGCAGGGAGGTGAGCACGTCCGCGGCGACGTCCGCCGGGTCGTCCGTGGTGGACGTGGTGGCCAGCGCCGACAGGTCGGTGCGGTCACCCGCCGAGACCTCGGCCGCGGCGTCCGCCGCAGGCTCCAGCCGGACGAGCTTGGTGCCGCCGTCCACCTGCGTGTTCGCAGGCACCAGGACCTCGGCCACGGTGCCCGCGAACGGGGCCCGCAGCGCGGTCTCCAGCTTCATCGACTCGACGATCGCGACGACGTCGCCCTCGGCGACCTGCTGCCCCTGCGTGACGGGGACGGCCACGACCATGGCGGGCGCGGGCGCGCGGACCATGCCCGCCTCGCCGCCGGAGATGCGGTGCACGGCCCCGTCGACCTCGACGAGGTAGTCCGAGCCCTGCGGCGCGGACAGCACCGAGTACGTGGTGCGCGGGCTGATGGTCGACTTCGCACGCTCCGTCTCCGCGACGGTCAGCCTGCGCTCGAACCGCCCGGAGCGCTCGACGTCGACCTCGACCGACGTCCCGTCCAGCAGCACGCGGTAGCGGTTGTTGCGGATCCGGGCCACGCGCAGCCGGTAGCTCTCCCCGGCCGCCCGGACGTCCGTCTGGTGCCAGGTCTCGGCGCCGACCTCCGGACGACCGCGCTCGGCGGCGGCGAAGAGCCGGTCCTGCTGGCGGGCGACGTGCCCGTCGTGTGCCTCGACGGCCGTGGCGAGCAGGGCGACGTCCAGCCTGCGCGGCGGGGTGTAGCCCTGCGCCATCAGCCCGTCGAGCCAGGTGGTGTCGGTGTCCCCGGCGAGCAGCTCGGGGCGCTGGAGCAGGTCCAGCAGGAAGGCCTTGTTGGTCGTGCCGCCGTCGATCACCGCGGCGGTCTGGCGCAGCGCGCGCAGCAGCCGTGCGCGGGCCTCGTCCCGGTCCCGGCCCCAGGCGATGATCTTCGCGATCATCGAGTCGAACTGCGCGGGGATCAGGTCCCCGGTCGCGACGCCGGTGTCCACCCGGATCCCGGGCCCCGACGGCAGCGCGAGGTGCTCGATCAGGCCGGGGGCGGGCGCGAACTCGCGCTCCGGGTCCTCGGCGGTGAGCCGCGCCTCGATGGCGTGGCCGGTGCCGCGGGGGGCCTCCGGCGCGATGTCGGCGAGCTTCCCGCCCGCGGCGATGTGCAGCTGCAGCTTGACGATGTCCACGCCGGTGCACGCCTCGGTGACCGGGTGCTCGACCTGCAGGCGGGTGTTGACCTCGAGGAACGACAGGATCCGTTCCTTGGGCTCGTACAGGAACTCCACGGTGCCCGCGTTGACGTATCCGGCGGCGCGGGCCAGCTCGGCGGCGGAGGTGCGCAGCAGCTCCTCCTGCTCGGCGTCCAGCGCCGTCGACGCCGACTCCTCGATGACCTTCTGGTTGCGTCGCTGGACCGAGCAGTCCCGGACGCCGAGCGTCCAGACGTCCCCGGACGCGTCCGCCACGACCTGCACCTCGACGTGCCGCCCGCCCGAGATGGCGCGCTCCAGGAACACCGTGGCGTCCCCGGCGGTCTTGGCGGCCTCGGAGGAGGCGCGCTCGAAGGCCTCGGCGAGGTCGTCCGGCGTGGCGACCTTGCGGATGCCGCGCCCGCCGCCGCCCGCGGTGGCCTTGACCATCAGCGGGTAGCCGATGGACTCGGCCTTCTCCCGGGCCTCGGCGAGGTCCGCGACGGGGCCGCCGGACCAGGCGGCCAGCGGCACGCCGACGCGCTCGGCCAGCCTCTTGGCCGCGATCTTGTCGCCGAGGTCGCGCATGACCTCGGGGGACGGCCCGACGAAGGTGATGCCCAGGTCGCGGCACAGCTCGGCGAACTCGGCCTTCTCGGACACGAAGCCCCAGCCGGGCCAGACGGCGTCGGCGCGGGCGACCGTGAGCGCCCGCTCCAGCTCGGCGTAGTCGAGGTAGGGCGACGGGCCGAGGTAGTCGGCGTCGTCCGGGCCGATCAGCACGGCCTCGTCCGACTCACGGACGTACATCGCGCGCCGGTCGACGGCGGTGTACAGCGCGACGGTGCGCAGCGGGGGTCCGCCCGCCGCATTCCACTCACGCACTGCATGGATGAGCCGCATGGCGGGCTCACCGCGGTTGACGATCGCGATCCGGGAGAAGCTCACGGGAGTCATAGTGCTCTATCGCCTCAAGCCCCGAAGGCGACGCGGACGTCGTCGCTCGTGGTCGCACCCACCCGCTGGGTGGGCAGCGCGTCGACCGCGGGCCGCAGGACGACCTCGGGGGCCATGATCGCCGGGTCCACGGTCAGCACCGCGTAGCCGCCGACGGCACCCGCGCCGAAGCCCGGGGCGAACACCCGGGTGGGCTCGGTGATCACGCCGTCCCGTACCGCGTCGAACAGGGCGATCGGGATGGACGCGGCGGACACGTTGCCCATGTCGCCGATGTCGAAGTACAGCTGGTCCGCCCGCAGCCCGGCCTTCTCGGCGAGCTGCACGATCATCGTGCGGTTGGCCTGGTGCGGCACGATCAGCTCGATGGCGTCCAGCAGGCTCCTCCCGTCCGGACCGGGGAGCTCGTCCAGCTCGCTGATCATCTGCTGCAGGTAGCGGGCGACGAGCGCCTTGACCTCGGGCCCGTAGACGGTGATGTCGTTGTCGAACTCGGGGTTCGGCCAGATGATCGAGTTGACCTGGGCGGCGGGGCCCGAGGCGTAGGTCTGCAGGATCTCGACGTCCCCCGCGGCCCCCTCCGCCGCGGGAGCGACGACGAGTGCCGCCGCGCCGTCGCCGAAGATCATGCGCGAGGTCCGGACCCCGCCGATCTTGTCGCTGAACTTCTCCACGCAGACCAACAGCACGGGGCGGTTCACCTCCTGCAGCTGTCGGACGGCCTCCGCCAGCCCGTAGGGCAGGCCCGCGCAGGCGGCCACGATGTCCGCGGAGCAGTGCGTCTGCAGGATGCCCAGCTCGCCGGACAGCCACGTCGACATCGACGGGATCAGCCGGTCGCTGGTGCAGGTCGCGACGAGCACGGCGCCGATCTCCTCGGGCCCGCGCCCGGCCTTGGCCAGCGCGGCGTCCGCGGCGGCCAGTGCCAGGTCGCCGATGTCGTGCTCGGAGTAGCGGCGGCGGTCGATCCCGGTCTTCGCGCTGATCTCCGCGGCGCTCATCGGTGACCAGGAGAAGCTCGAGTTCCGCACGACGTCGTCGTTCTCGCAGACGTGCTCGCCGCGGACCACGGCCAGGGCCTCGAGCGTCGGCTGCACGGCGAACGCCTCGGCCACCGTGACCGGCGGGTACGGCGTGACCGGCGCGGCGGGCGTCGGCCGGGTCCGGGAGGGGCGGCGCAGCTCCGTTCTCGTGGGCGCTCCGTTGCGCACACGCTCCAGGAACGCCGCCACCTCCCGGGTGCGCGGGTGGAAGGCGACGACGACGTCGTCGTCCCCGATCGCCGTCGCCTCGCGCAGCTCGGTCCGCGAGCGGGTCCACGGGTACTGGTTGTGCAGCACCATCGCCCAACGGGTCAGCGCCTCGAGCTCGGGCGCGGGTCCGTCGACGTCGTGGATCTCGGTCGTGGTGAAGGTGGGGTAGTCCGGCTCGAGGTCGGGCAGGACGAAGGTCATCGCGCCGGGGGTGTCGAGGAACTCGGCGACGGTCGGCTTGACCGCGGCGAGGTCCGTCGCGTGGTGCTTGCGGTGCGCGAAGACGTCGAAGAGCAGGCCGAAGATCCGGTCCTCGGCCTCGGCGTGCCTGCCCGCGGGCAGCGCGTCCCAGGTCCGCCGCACCGCGGCGACCTTGGCGGCGCCGTCCACCCAGGGGGTGACGACGGGCAGGAACACGTCCGACTTCGTGCGGGGCAGGTCGCGCCACCGGGTCGGCCGCTTCTCGTAGAGCGGCAGCGCCCAGCGGTTGACCCAGAACAGGTTCTGGCCCAGATCGCGCAGCAGGTCGAAGCGGCGGCTGTACGAGCCCGCGGCGACCCGGGCCGCGATGTCCGTTCCGGTAGGGGCTTTGGACTCGAAATCGCGGGTGATCACCGCCTCCGCGGCGGCGACCGAGTCCAGCACCGAGAAATCGAGTTCCGGCGAGAAGTTCGCAGGGAACACGAGACGGCCGTGGCGGTTGACCACGAACGGCTTCATACGGTGCCTCCATCGGCGATTGTGTGTGACGGCACGCGAGAACCCCAGGTCCTTCGGCGCGGCCGACGAGGGCGCGGGGACCAGGAGGTTTCTTTCGGCGGTGCCCAGACCGTAGCGGGAAAACGGGCGAGATCGGAAGGTGACCTGGGTCTACACCCATTCGCCGTTCGTCAATTCTGATGGTGTCGCGAATGTTACCCGCGAGTTCTACCGAATGGTCGTACTCGCGGGTCAACGGCGAGATCCCCGTGTCCGCGCTGCTGAGGCTGTCATCGTCGTCCGATGTGGACTCCGGAGCGGGCCCGCCGCGGCACCGGTTGGTGTTCCGCGCCGTGGGACCCGGCATGGCGCGAGTCACGTGTCCGTGCGTCGGCTGTGCGCCGCCTGTCCCGCTGTAGGGTCGGACGGATGGAGATCCTCGCCGGCCGGGTGCTGCTGCGTCCGTCCGACCCGGACGAGACGGCGGCCTTCTACCGGGAGGCGCTCGGCCTCGCCGTGTACCGCGAGTTCCCGGGCGGCACGGTCTTCTTCCTCGGCGGGGGGTTCCTCGAGATCTCCGCGCATGCCGCGGAGTCCGGTGCCCCGCGGACCGGCGTCGCGCTGTGGATGCAGGTGCGGGACCTCGCCGCCGCGCACAAGGAGCTCGCGGACAAGGGCGTGCCGATCCTGCGCGAGCCCCGTCGCGAGCCCTGGGGGCTGGACGAGATGTGGATCGCCGACCCGGACGGCGTGCCGATCGGCGTCGTCGAGATCCCGCCGGAGCACCCGCTCCGCCGGGACACGCGGTAGCGGCGCTAGGTGTACTCGGCCATGAGGTTGGTGCACGGCGTGGCGGGTTGAGAGGGGAAGGCCCTTCGGGCTGTGTGGAGGTGTCTGACGCCGTCCACTCGCGCA
>NZ_BAABGT010000105.1:0-2097 GCF_039541715.1 Pseudonocardia xishanensis | reverse complement strand
CCTGCACCGGCCAACCCCCGGCCAGCCGCCTGTCACCAACGTGATGGCCGAGTACATCTAGCGCTGCAGCCACTGGGTGGTCCGATACTGCCAGTCCCGTGCGGTCACGTCGTTGCAGACGGTGTAGCCGGCGATGGCCGCAGCAGCCGTTGCCGTGTCGGCGTGGCGCAGTGGTGCGCCGACCACGACCGTGAGCTCGGCCTCCCAGTCCATCGCAGCCGAGGCCGCCGGGAGCACGATGTCGTCGTACGCCCCGATGAGCGCGGGGGTGACACCCGCGCCGGACAACTGGCCTTCCTCGACGCCCGCCACCGCGCCCACGCCCGGGTCGAGGACCGCATTCGCACTACCAAGGACACCGGCCTGGACCACTTCCCGTCGCGGACCTTCGCGATCAACGCCGCCTGGCTGACCGTGGTCCTGCTGGCCGTCGACCTGCTCGCCTGGACCCAGCACCTCCTGCTCGACGGCGAGTTCGCGAAGGCCGAGCCGAAGACGTTGCGCCATCGACTGCTGCACCTCGCCGCCCGCATCACTCGCGGTCAGCGGCGGACCTGGGTCCGGATCCAGCAGTCCTGGCCCTGGGCACGTGAGCTCGCCGCCGCGTTCGCCCGCCTGCACGCCTGCCCGTTCCCGCCGGCTGACACCCGCCCCCCGGTCACGACGAGCAGCACGGAGCACCCGGCACAACAGCAGGCCGGACGGCCCCGCACGCCCTGAGACCGCAACGACCCGGACAACCAAACCCAGAAGATCAACTATGGGCTTGGTGAATGACCGGGGCTACTGTCCGCCTGACCGACCTACCAGCGGTGTTGCGTCGACCCCTGGAATCCGCCATCCGGTCGGGGGCCTTTCGCGCGTCTGGAGTCTTGGCGGCACGTCCAACTCATGATGAGCACGCGCGACGTCGCCAGCCCGACGACGATCGCCGTTTCGTGCCGCCAGGTCCGCTTGATCGCGAGTTGCGCGCCGTCAGCGCTATCGGAACCGCGCTGAGAGCACACGATCAGCGATCATGGTCGACGAACTGCCATTCGACCGCGCCCGCGGGACGTCGCGGAGCGGGCCGGGTGACCTCAGTCGAACAGGTCGGGGTCCGTGCGGACGATCTCCTCCCACAGCGGCTGGAAGGAGAACCACCCCGCGTAGTGCGACCCTGTCTGGTCGCGGGTGAAACGCGCGTTCGCGAGGTCCATCAGGATCGGTGTGCCCGCGGCCTCGGCCAGCAGCTGGGCCTGGCAGTTGCGCTCGGTGCTCACGAACCACCAGGCCGCCTCGGCGACGGTGTGCCCCACGGTGAAGATCCCGTGGTTGCGGTGGAAGCACATAGCGTTGTCGCCCAGGCCCTTCGCGAGCAGCCGCCCGGTCTCCTCGTCGAGGACCACGGCACCCGCACCCTCGGTGACGACCGTGTGGTTCTCGTAGAGCGCGCAGGCGTCCTGTGTGATGGGGCTCAGCGTCCTGCCCAGCGAGGACCACGCCTTGCCGTTCACGGAATGCGCGTGGGCCGCCGCGACGACGTCGGGCCGCGCCTGGTGCACCGCGGAGTGGATCAGGAACCCGGCCCGGTTGACCGGCTTGTCCCCGTGCCGGACCGTGCCGGTGTGGTCGACGAGGATCAGGTCCGAGACCCGGATGTGCCGGAACGACATGCCGAAGGGGTTGACCCAGAACATGTCCGGGTGCTCGGGGTCGCGGACGGTGATGTGCCCGGCGATGCCCTCCCCGAAGCCGAACCGGCCGAAGATCCGGAAGGCGCCCGCGAGCTGCTGCTTGCGGTGCAGCCGCTCCTCCTCGACGGTCGCGAACACCGGCGGTGTGGGCAGGTCCAGGCCATCCTGGTCCGGCTCGTAGGCGGTGGTGGACTGGGGGGACATTATCGGGGCAGACATGATCTCGATAGTGCGCCGGTGGCTGGCGCCCGTCAACGTCCCGCCGACGACCCTCACGCCGCGCCGGCGACCCAGGATCAGGCCGTCGCGCGGTGACGGTGGCACCAAGTCCGGTCATGGAGGGCCTGATGCGCCCACATCATGAACCGTCCTGGGTCTGCGTGAGGCTGACGTTCAGGCCACCGCACCCTGTTGGGCGATG
>NZ_BAABGT010000104.1:0-37860 GCF_039541715.1 Pseudonocardia xishanensis | reverse complement strand
GGGCTACGACGACCTGCTCAACGGCAAGAACGTCCGCGGCGTGCTGATCCACGAGCACTAGCTCGTCCACTCCCCACCACGAGCGGCACCCCCAGACGGGGGTGCCGTTCGGCCGTTCAGGACCCGTCGGGTGCGAACAGTACCGCCGCGAGCCGCTCCACCCAGTCCCCGACCACCTCCCGGTCCGCCTCGGCCAGCGCGCGGGTCCCGACCTTCTCCCGCAGCATCCCGACGCCGGCGAGCAGCGCCGCCATGAGCTCGGCCCGCAGTGCCGCGTCCGGACCCTCCAGCCTGCCGCCGAGCACGTCGCCGAAGACCTCCTCGATCCGCGTCCGCAGCACCTCGCGCACGGTGCGGTCGTTCGCCCCGCTGACCAGCACGGACATCCGGTCCCGCCGCTCGGCGTCCGCCGTGCCGTCCACCGTGTTGCACAGCAGCACCCTCGGCAGGTCCGCGAGGTCGGTGGTGCGCATCAGCTCGAGGGTGTGATCCGACGGCCCGCCGCCCGCCGCCTCGGCGACGAGGTTGTCCTTGGACCCGAAGTAGCGGTACACCAGGGCCTGGTTGACCCCGGCACGGGCCGCCACGTCCCGGGTGCTGGTGCCCTCGACCCCGTGCTCGCCCATCAGCGAGCGCGCCGCGTCGAGCAGGGCGCGCCGGGTCGCGGTCGCGTCCCGCTTGCGGGCGCGCGGAGGGACCTCCTCGGTGACCGCCACGGTGCGCCCCTTCCGCCGAGTCGTCGTTCGACGACTTTATCCCCTCCCCGATCCGCGGGAGCAGCCTCACCACCACGGCGACCGGGGTCCGCCCGTCGTCGGGGCCCGGAGGGGCCTCCCGGCGGGCCTGCTGCACGCGGCGCGCACGGAGGCCTCACGGGTCGCGCGGCCCGGCTCCCGGCGCCGCGCCCGTGGCCTGCGCCGTCAGTCCCGCACGGGCCGGGAGCGAGACCACCGTCGTCAGGCCGCCGCCCGGGGTGTCCTCGGCGGTCAGCGTGCCGCCCATGACCTCGGTGAGCCCCCGGGCGACGGACAGGCCGAGCCCGATCCCGGTGGTACGCCGGTCCCCCAGCCGCTGGAACGGGGCGAAGAGCCGGTCCCGCTGCCGCAGCGGGACACCCGGACCCGCGTCCACCACCCGCAGCTCGACGCGGCCGGAGTGGGCGCTCGCGCGCAGCACGACCGGGGCACCGCGCCCGTGCCGCAGGGCGTTGTCGACGAGGTTCGCCACGACCCGCTCCAGCAGGCCCGCGTCCGCCAGGACCTCGGGGAGGTCCTCCGGGATCTCGAACGCGACCCGCTCGGCGCCCGGCAGCCCGAGCAGCGCCCGGGCGGCGACCTCGCCGTAGCCGACCGGCTCCCGCAGCGGCTCGACGGCACCCGCGGCCAGCCGGGACGAGTCGAGCAGGTTGTCCACCACCCCCGCCAGCCGGTCCGCGGACTCCTCGACGGTCTCCACCAGCTCCGCCCGGTCCTCGGCGGACAGCGGCAGCCGCAGGCCCGCGAGGGCGGCCTTGATCGAGGTCAGCGGGCTGCGCAGGTCGTGCCCGACGGCGGAGAGCAGCGCGCCGCGGGTCTCGTTGACCTCCGCGCGGCGTTCGGCGCGCCGGGCCTCCTCGGCGGACCGCTGCCCGCGGAGCGCGAGCAGCGCCTGCCCGCCGACGGTCTCCAGCAGTCCTCGGTCGTGGGCGGGCAGCGACCGGCCGGTGCCGACCAGGTGCAGGCCCGGCTCCACCGGGACGTCGACGTCCGCGTCCTCGGGGCGGCCGCACTCGGGCGGGCCCGCGACCGCGACCCGGGTCCACTCGCCGTTCGCCTGCTCGAGCAGCGCGACGCCCCGCAGCCCGAAGGCCTCCCGCACCTCCTCCAGCAGCCGCGGCAGCGGGTCCGCGCCGGTCAGCACGGTCCGCGCGAAGGACGCGAGCAGCGCGGCCTCCGTGCGCGCCCGCGCGGCCTGCTCGCCGCGCCGGGCCGCCCGGTCCACCACCAGCGCGACGAGCACCGCCACCACCAGCATCGCGACGACCGCGATCACGTTCTCCGGGGAGGCGATGGCCAGGGAGAACCGCGGCGGGGTGAGGAAGAAGTTCAGCAGCAGCCCGCCGAGCAGGGCCGCGAGCAGCGCGGGCCCGAGCCCGCCGACCAGCGCGGCGACGATCGTGGCGAGGAGGAACAACACGACGTCGGTGCTGAGCCCGACGATCCCGTCCAGCGCGGCGCCGAGCACGGTCGCGAGGCCCGGCCCGACCACTCCGAGCACCCAGCCCAGCACCCGCCGGTCCACGGGTAGCGGGGTGCGCGCCCGCGGCAGCCGCAGGGTTTGCCGCCCCGCCGCGGCGTGGGTGACCAGGTGGACGTCGATCGAGCCGGACTCCTGCACCACCCGTGCGCCGATGCCCGGGTCCACCAGCCGAGCCGGGCGGGAGCGGCGGGAGGAGCCGAGCACCAGCTGGGTGGCGTTGACGCCGCGGGCGAACTCCAGCAGCGCCTCGCTCACCCGGTCGCCGACGACGGTGTGGAACGTGGCCCCGACGTCCTCGGCGAGCCGGCGCAGCGCGGTCGTGGCGCCCATCGGCTCACCCACCAGGCCGTCCCCGCGCAGCACATGGACGGCGAGCAGGTCCGCTCGCGCGGCCCGGGCGGCGATCCGCGCGGCGCGGCGCAGCACCGTCTCGGACTCGGGACCGCCGGTCAGCGCCACGACCACCCGCTCCCGGGTCTCCCAGGTCTCCGACACCCCCCGCTCGGTGCGGTACCGGCGCAACGCGACGTCGACCTCGTCGGCCACCCAGAGCAGCGCCAGCTCGCGCAGCGCGATGAGGTTCCCCACCTGGAAGTAGTTCGCCAACGCCGCGTCGATCCGCTCGGCGGGGTAGACGTTGCCGTGGGCGAGGCGGCGGCGCAGCGCCTCCGGCGTGATGTCGACGAGCTCGATCTGGTCCGCGCGACGGACGAACTCGTCCGGCACGGTGTCGCGCTGCCGCACCCCGGTGATCCGCTCGACGACGTCGGTGAGCGACTCCAGGTGCTGCACGTTCACCGTGGACAGCACGTCGATGCCCGCGGCGAGGATCTCCTCGACGTCCTGACGGCGCGTGCCGCGGGCCGAGGTGTGGGCCAGCTCGTCCACGACCACGACCTCGGGCCGCCGCGCGAGCACGGCCGCGACGTCGAGCTCCCCGTCGAGGCGGGGCAGGACCTCCAGGCCGGTGAGCAGCTCGGCGGTGCGGGCCCGGCCGTGGGTCTCGACGATCCCCACGACGACGTCCGCGCCCCGCTCGCGCCGCCGCCGGGCCTCGCCGAGCATGGCGTAGGTCTTGCCCACCCCGGGCGCGGCTCCGAGATGGATCCGCAGCTCCCCGCCCAACTCCCCACCTCCGCGGTCCACGGGGACCGTCGGCGCGGACCCCGAGGACGCCGAGTATGCGCCCGGCACGCCTAGCGCAGGATCTCGACCAGCAGCACCCGGGTGACGACGAGCGCCCCGCCGAACGCCGCGAGCACCAGGACGGGCAGGCCGTAGAGGCCCGCGGGGACGCCCGCGATCAGGAGCGCCCCGGCGACCAGCGCAGCGAGGGTGACCACCAGGACGGGCAGTAGCGGGATCAGCCGCGGTCGAGGACCACGATCGCGGCACAGTTGCCGTCCAGCCCGCTGGCGCCCCCGCCCATCGTCTCCACGACCGCGCGCCGGGCATCGGGCACCTGCAGTCCACCCGCCTCGCCCCGCAGCTGCAGCCACGACTCCGTCAGCTGGGCCACACCGGTCGCGCCGAGAGGGTGACCGCGCGCGATCAGGCCGCCGCTCGGGTTGACCGGCAGCGCGCCGTCCCGGTCGAACACGCCTGCGGCGAGCGCGTCCAGCGCCGTGCCCTCCTCGACCAGGCCGAGGGCCTCGACGGTGAGCATCTCGCCGATGGTGAAGGCGTCGTGCACCTCGAACAGCGAGCCGGACGACAGCGGCTCCCCCAGCATCGTCTCGGCGGCCTGCCGGGCCCGCCGGACGCAGGCACTGCCCCAGGGGAGGTCGTCCGCCGCGGGCCAGGCCCGGCCACCCTCCACGACGGACGCGGCCACGCTGACCTCACCCGGTCGCCCGTCGGCGGGGCCGATCACCACCGCCGCGGCGCCGTCGACCATCGGGCAGCACTGCAGGAAGGTCAGCGGGTCGGCGATCGGCCTGCTGCCCAGCACCTCCTCGACGGTGGTCGTGGTGCGCTGCACCGCACGCGGGTTGGCCGCCCCGGCGGCGCGGTTCTTCACCGAGACCAGGGCCAGGGCGTCCAGGTCGACGCCGTGGCGCTCCGCGTACCGGTGGGCCTGCAGGGCGTAGAGCCCCGGCAGCGGCAGCCCGACGGCACCCTCGGCGTCCGTCGGCTCGGGCACGATCGCGCCGCGGAACAGCGTGGAGAGCTGCTCGATCCCCAACGCCAGCGCATAGCGGTGCTCGCCGCGGGCGACCGCGCCGATGGCGTGGTGCGCGGCCACCGTGCCGCTCGCGCACGCCGCCTCGAGGGTGAGCGCGGGCCCGGCCGTCAGCCCGCAGGCCCGGGCCACCCGCGGCCCGAGACCGCCGGGGCCGAGGACGTTGCCCACGTAGACGACGCCGATCTCGTGCGGTTCCACGCCCGCCCGCTCCAGCGCCTGCTCGACCGCGTCCGCGGCCAGGTCCTCCAGCCGGGTCTCGGGCTGCCTGCCGAAGCGCGACATGCCCGCACCCGTGATCGCTACCCGCACGTCCGTACCTCGATCCCGTCGTCACTCGACACCAGCTCCACCGCGGCCCGATCGGCGCCGGCGGCGCCGCGCCGCGGACCAGCACCCGCGGCCCCTCGTCCAGGTCGACATAGGTCAGCGTCCCCGGCGCGAAAGCCCCGACGGTGAGGTGCACCGCCGTCGCCGACCAGACGCGCCCGCGCGGGGCGAACCGGGCCGCGTTCGCGACGGCGCCGCACGCCGGACAGCGCCGGACCGCGGGCGCGCAGTGGTAGCCGCACCGGGGACAGGTGGAGCCGACGACCTCGCCGTCCACCATGGACACCGCGTACATCAGTTGATCCCCCGTCTCCGGTCGCCCCAGTGCGCCGCGCGCAGCGCCTTCTTGTCGACCTTCCCGTAGCGGGTCAGCGGGAGCTCCGCGACGACCTCGACGGTCTTCGGCCGCTTGTAGGTGGCCAGCGTCGACCGCGTCTCGGCCAGGACGCGCTCGGCGAGGCCGGTCACGCCCGGCCGGGCCACGACCACCGCGTGCACCGCCTCGCCCCAGTCCGGGTGCGGGATACCGATCACCGCGGCCGCCGCGACGCCCTCGACCGCCTGCACGGCCTGCTCCACCTCGATGGAGTGCACGTTCATCCCGCCGCTGACGATCATGTCGTTGCGCCGGTCGACCAGGTACAGGTAGCCGGCGGCGTCGAGGTAGCCCACGTCCCCCGTGCGCAGCCAGTCGCCGTGGAAGCGGGCGGCGTAGCCCGCGACGTCATCCCAGTAGCCCGCCATCACGTACGGCGCGCGCAGGCAGACCTCCCCGACCGTGTCCGACCCGAGCACGGTGCCGTCGTCGGCGACCACCGCCACCTCGCACATCAGGACCGCCCGCCCCGCCGACCCCAGCAACGACCCGCGGTCCAGCGCGGCGACGTGGTCGGCCTTGGACAGCACGGTGGCGTAGTTGGGGCATTCGGTCTGCGCGTAGAGCTGCTGGAACACCGGCCCGAACCGGACCAGCGCACGCCGCAGCACGGCCGCGGAGATCGGCGCGGCGCCGTACTGCACCGTGCGCAGCGACGTCGGCCGCCAGTCCTCCCGCTCCGCGTACGCGACCAGCCGGTTGATCATCGTCGGGACGGCGAAGGTCCAGGTCACGCCGTCGGACTCGACCCGGGCGCGGAACTCGGCCGGGTCGAACCGCCGCTCGATCCGCACGCATGCCCCGCGCAGCAGCCCGACCATCCCGAACAGACCGGCGGCGTGCGCCATCGGAGTGGTCAGCAGCAGCACGTCGGCCGCGCCGATGCCGGCCTCGACCACGTGGGACCACAGGTTGGCGACGAGCCCCTGCTGGCTGTGCACCACCCCCTTCGGCTCGCCGGTGGTGCCGCCGGAGAAGTAGATCGCGGCCGGGTCCCGCGGCTCCGCTCCCGCGAACCCGTCGAGCAGGTCGTGGACCCCGGCCTCCGGCGCGACGCGCCCGTGCCCGATCTCCAGCCGCACCACCCCGTCCGGGGTGGGCAGCTCCGCCGACACCACGGCACACGCGGGCCGCACCCGCTCGGCGATCACCGCGACCTCGGCCGCGGACAGCATCGGGCTGACCGGCACCTTGACCGCGCCGACGGCCATGATCGCGAGATCACCGATGAGGCAGCCGGGCCCGTTGGACGCCAGCAGGATCACCCGGTCCCGGGGGCCCACGCCGAGATCGCGCAGCGCGCGGGCGGTGCCGAGCACCGCGGCCGCGACGTCGTCGTAGGACCACTCGGTGTCCTCCCAGCGGATCGCCCGGTCGGCGCCGTGGGCCCGCAGGCTGCGGCGGTAGAGCGGCCACAGCGCGCCGACGGCGAGGCCCGCGTCGGGCAGCACCGCCGTCACCGCTCCGCCCGGGTCTCGACCGGCTCCGCGGGTGCGACGACGGCCGGGGCGGGCGCGGGCAGCAGCAGGGCCCCGACGAGGCCGACCAGCGCCGTCGCGATCAGGTAGTAGGCCGGGGCGATCACGGTCCCGGTGAGGTTCACCAGCAGGATCGCGATGAAGGGTGCCGTGCCGCCGAAGACCGCGGCGGAGACGTTGTAGCCCACGGCCGCGGCGGTGGACCGGACCCGCGTCGGGAAGATCTCGGTGATCGAGACCAGCGTCGTGGAGATCAACGCGCCGAGCATCAGGCCGAACACGGCCTGGGCGGCCACCGCGAGGGGCGTCGGCGCGTCCCGCACGGCGATCAGCAGCGGGGCCGAGAGCACGGCGAAGGCCAGGGCGGACGCGATCAGCACGGGCCTGCGGCCGATGCGGTCGCTGAGCCCGCCGACGAAGGGCATCACGAGCATGGTCGCCGCACCGACCGCGAGCGAGGCCCAGAACGCCACGGTCGGCCCCCGCCCCGCGGTGCCCGAGACGAACGAGGACATGAAGGTCATGACCGTGTAGAAGGCGGCGGAGTGGAAGGCGCCGATCAGCAGCGCTGCGACGAGGCTGCGCGGGAAGCGGAAGACCTCGCGCAGCGGGGCGCGGACCGTCTCGGCGCGCTCCGCGATGACCGCGAACTCGGGCGACTCCTCGAGCCGGAGCCGGATGTAGAGGCCGATCATGCCCAGCGGCCCGGCCAGCAGGAAGGGGATCCGCCAGCCCCACTCGGTCATCGCCTCGGTGCCCAGCAGCGCACCGAGACCGGTCGCCACGACCGCGCCCGCCACGAACCCGACCACACAGGCGAACATCAGCCAGGACATCGCGTAGCCGCGGCGGCCGGGGCCGGTGTGCTCCAGCACGTAGCTGGTGACGCTGCCGTACTCGCCGCCCGCGGAGAAGCCCTGCAGCGAGCGCAGCAGCACCAACAGCACCGGCGCCCCGACGCCGATCGTCGCGTAGGTGGGCAGCAGGCCGATCAGGGTGGTGCAGACCGCCATGAGGGTCAGCACGAAGACCAGCACCCGCTTGCGGCCGATCCGGTCCGCGATCGGGCCGAGGACCAGCCCGCCGAGGGGGCGCACGAAGAAGGTCAGGCCGAACACGCCGAAGCTGGCGAGGAGCTGGGTCGCCGGGTCGCCCGTCGGGAAGAAGTGGGCGCCGATGTACACGGCCACGAACCCGTAGACCGCGAAGTCGTACCACTCGATGGCGTTGCCGATCGCCGAGGCGACGACGGCGCGCACGGGCGCCGCCCGTCCGGACACTGACATGGGGTCTCCCACCCGTCGTTGGCGGCAGAGTGAGCCGGACGCTATTCGCGCGTGGGTACGAAAAGTATGGTGACAGGGCTAACAAATGCCCCACTACTTTGGAGTCAGATCCAAATGCCGGATGTCGCCGACGAGCTGCGCGCCGTCTCCGCGGCGGTCGACGCCCGGTCCGAGGAGCTGGTCGACCGGCAGTTCGCCGCCCACTCGCGGCACCCGGCGTACGCGGGCATCGAGGAGGCGGACCTGCGCCGCTCGGGCAGGCGGAACGTCTCCCGGATGGTCGCCGTGCTGCGCGGGGACCTCGGGCTCCCCGAGGCGGTGCCGGAGGACGAGTACGCCACCGGCCGCCGCCGCGCGCTGCAGGGCGTGCCCGCGGACCAGATGTCCGCGCTGTTCCGCGAGGTCTACGCCACGCTGCGGGAGGCGTTCGTCGAGATCGCGCGGGCGGAGGGCATCGGCGTCGAGGCGATCATGACCGGCCTGCAGTGGCTGTGGCGGTCGGCGGACGAGACCACCTCGGCCATGCTCACCGGCTACCACAGCGCCGAGCTGGACCAGGTCAGGGCCGCGGAGAGCAGGCGGATGTCCTTCCTGACCGCGGTGCTGCTCGGCACCCTGCCGCCGGGCGGTGAGGACGATCCGCTCGACTACGGCCTGCGCCGCACCGGTCGGTACTGGGTGGTGCGGGCGAGGGTGGCGCCGGAGCAGCGGGCGGGCCTGGAGCGCACCCTCACCGCCGCGGGTCGCGGCGGCGGCATCGACCCACTGCTCGGCCCCGTGGACGACGAGCTGGTGGGCGTCCTGGGCCGCGCGCTGCCCGCGGACCTGGACTGCGGGGACGTCGTCGTCGCGGTGGACGGGGACGGGACCCCGGCCGAGCTGCACCGCGCGTACGCGGCCGCCGGCGAGCTCCTGGCGGCCGGGGAGCGGGCCGGGCGCCGCGGCGTCGTCGACCGGGCCGCCCTGGGTCTGCGGGTCGTGGTCTACGACCGCACGGACCTCGGCGAGCACCTCTGCGCGCGGTACGTCGCGCCGCTGCGGGCCGGTCGGATGGGCACCGACCTGGTGCGCACCCTGCGCACCTACCTCGCCCACCACCGCTCGGTCCCGGAGACCGCCCGGGCGCTGACCGTGCACCCGAACACGGTCCGCTACCGCATCGAGCGCGTCGTGGCCCTGACCGGCGCGGACCTCACCGACACCGAACAGCTCGCCGAGGTCTGGTGGGCGCTGGAGTACGACCACGGCCGAGCCGTGCACTCGACGACAACAGCTGTGACCGGATAGCCAAGAGTCCTCCGCCCGTCTCGGCCACGCTCGGGGGCGACGCGCCACCCACCACGAGGCGGAGGACACCACCATGACCGCGACCATCGGCGAGAAGGTCGTGCGGGCGGCCTGCCCGCAGGACTGTCCGGACACCTGCGCGATGCTCGTGACCGTCGACGGGGAGGGGCGGGCCACGAGCGTGGCGGGCGACCCCGACCACCCGTACACCAACGGCGGCCTGTGCGTGAAGGTCAACAACTACCTGGACCGGGTGTACGACAAGAGCCGCGTGCTGTTCCCGATGCGCCGCACCGGCCCCAAGGGCAGCGGCCGCTTCGAGCGGATCACCTGGGAGGCGGCGGTCACCGAGATCGCGGAGCGGTTCCACGCGATCGCCGACGAGCACGGCCCGGAAGCGATCATGCCGGTCAGCTACCTCGGCACCCAGGGGATCCTCAACGGGCTCAACGTCGGCGACCCCTTCTTCGCCAAGCTCGGCGCGACGATCGCGGAGCGCACCTACTGCGACTCCGGCTCCTGCACCGCCTACGCCATGACCATCGGCGACACCGCGGGCGTGGACCCGGAGAGCCTGGTGCACTCCAAGTTCATCCTGGTCTGGGCCTGCAACATCATGAGCACCAACCTGCACCTGTGGCCGTACATCGCGAAAGCCCGCAAGAACGGCGCCAAGGTCGTCGTGGTCGACCCGATCCGCTCGCGCACCGCGGCGGCCGCCGACCAGCACATCGCGCTGCGCCCCGGCACCGACGGCGCGCTCGCGCTCGCGATGGCCCACGTGATCATCGCCGAGGGGCTGACCGACCAGGCCTACATCGACGACTACACCGTCGGCTTCCCCGAGTTCGCCGAGCGCGTCGAGCAGTACACCCCGGAGTGGGCCGAGACCGAGACGGGCGTGCCCGCCGAGACGATCCGGACGCTGGCGCGCGAGTACGCCACCGCGCAGCCGTCGGTCATCCGGATCGGGGTCGCCGTCGAGCGGCACGCCGGCGGCGGCCAGACCGTCCGCGCGCTGTCCTGCCTGCCCGGCCTCGTCGGTGCCTGGCGCAAGCCCGGCGGCGGCATCCTGCAGCTTCCGCTGTGGGCGTTCCCGGTCAACTGGGGCGCCTTCATGCACCCCGAGATGCTGACCCCGGGCACCCGTGTGGTGAACCAGTACCTGCTCGGCGCCGCGCTGGCCGGGGACCTCCCGGAGGGCCCGCCGCTCAAGGGGCTGATGGTCTACAACTCGAACCCGGTCGTCACCACCCCGGACCAGGACCGGCTGATCGAGGGGCTCAAGCGCGAGGACCTGTTCACGGTGGTGTCCGAGCAGTTCATGACCGACACCGCGGAGTACGCGGACATCGTCCTGCCCGCGACGACGCAGCTCGAGCAGGACGACATCATGTTCTCCTGGGGCCACCTGTTCGTCACCTACAACCACCGCTCGATCGACCCGATCGGCGAGGCGGTCCCCAACACCGAGCTCTTCCGCAGGCTCGCGGCCGCCATGGGCTGGGACGACCCGGTCTTCCGGCGCACCGACGAGGACATGATCGCGGAGGCCTTCGACTGGTCCCACCCGAACATGGAGGGGATCACCGTCGAGTCGTTGAAGGAGCGGGGCTGGCAGCGGCTCAACGTCCCGGCCCCGGACGCCTACGCCCCGCACGCCGAGGGCAACTTCCCGACGCCCTCGGGCAAGGCCGAGTTCGTCTCCGCGGCCGCCGCGGGCGGCAACTTCGTGGTCCCGCTGTTCCGCCAGGGTTCCAACGACCACCAGCCCGGCCAGCCGGTGGACCCGCTGCCGCACTACATCCCGCCGCGCGAGTCCGCCGCCGCGAACCCCGAGCTGGCCGCGCGCTACCCGCTCAACCTGCTCACCCCGAAGTCGCACGCCTTCCTGAACTCCAGCTTCGCCAGCCAGGAGTTCCACCGCCAGGTCGCCGACGAGCACAGCCTGATCGTGCACCCCGACGACGCCGCCGCCCGCGGCATCGCCCAGGGCGACCACGTCCGGGTGTTCAACGACCGCGGCGAGTTCACCGTCGTCGCGAACCTGCAGGACACCGTGCCCGTCGGGGTCGTGGTCAGCCCGATGGGTGGCTGGCGCAAGAACTCGAAGGCGGGCGCGACGCTCGCCGCGGTCAACCCGACCGTGTTCGGCGACCTGGGCAACGCCCCCACGTTCTCCGACACCCTCGTCGAGGTCGAGATCGCCTGATCCACGCCGCCCGGCCGGGACCCCCTCCCCGGCCGGGCGGCCCACCTGTGAGAGGACTGTCCACAATGGCTTATGTGGTCACCGAGGCCTGTATCGACGTCCAGGACCGGGCCTGCATGGAGGAGTGCCCGGTCGACTGCATCTACCCGGGCGAACGGATGATGTACATCCATCCCGACGAGTGCGTCGACTGCGGCAAGTGCATGCCCGCCTGCCCCAACGACGCCATCTTCTGGGAGTACAAGACCCCGCCGGAGCAGGAGCCGTTCATCGAGGCCAACGCCCTGTTCGTGCGCTCGCACGGGCTGAGCGGCGGCGGCGAGGACGCCGACCCGGTCGACGAGGACCATCCCCTGGTCGGGCAGCGGAGGCCACGGTGATCACCGCGGACCTGGTGATCGTCGGCGCGGGCCCGGCGGGCCTCTACGCCACCTACTACGCAGGCTTCCGCGGCCTGTCCGTCGTCGTGGTCGACGCCCTCGACCAGCTCGGCGGGCAGATGTCGGTGCTCTACCCGGAGAAGCCCGTCTTCGACGTCGCGGGGTTCCCCCGGGTCCGCGCCCAGGACCTGGTCGACTCGCTGGTCGAGCAGGCCGCGCTCGCCGAGCCCACCTACCTGCTCGGGCACGACGCGACGGAGCTCGAGCAGCTGCCGGACGGCGTCGTCGTCACCACCGACCGGGGCGCGCGGATCCGCGCCGGAGCCCTGCTGATCACCGGCGGGATGGGCCGGTTCACCCCGCGTCCGCTGCCCGCGGGCGGCGAGTTCGTGGGCCGCGGCCTGCGCTACGCCGTGCCGAGGCCCGCCGAGCTGACCGGGAGGAACGTGCTTGTCGTGGGCGGTGGGGACTCGGCCGTGGACTGGGCGCTGTGCCTGGAGCCGCTCGCCGCCTCGGTGACCCTGGTGCACCGTCGGGGCGCGTTCCGGGCGCACGAACGCAGCGTTTCCGAACTACGCTCGTCCTCGGTGCGGATCCTGACGCCGCACGAGGTGGCCGCGGTGCGCGGCGGTGCACGGGTCGAGGAGGTCGACGTGACAGGACCGGCGGGCGTCGAGACCCTGAAGGTGGACGAGATCGTGGCGGCGCTCGGCTTCAAGGCGGACCTGGCGGCGCTGTCCTCCTGGGGGATCGGGCTGAGCAAGCGGCACATCGCCGTCGACCGGTCGATGCGCACGACGCTGCCGCGCGTGTTCGCGGCCGGGGACATCACCGACTTCGAGGGCAAGGTGCGGCTGATCTCGGTCGGTTTCGGCGAGGCCGCGCTGGCCGTGAACAACATGGTGCCGCTGGTCCGCCCGGACCTGCCCGTGGTCCCGGGCCACTCGAGCGACGCGGCATGAGCACACTCCTGGACCACGAGACCGTCGCGGACGCGATGGTTCGGTTCCCCAAGACCTGCACGCCGACCACGACCGTGCGGCAGGCGCGGGAGGTGTTCGAGGACGGACACGTGCACGCGCTGCTGGTCGTCGAGCGCGGGCTGCTGCTCGCCGTCGTCGAATGCGGGGACCTCGTGGACCGGGCCGCGGACGAGCACCTCCGACGGCTCGGCACGCTACGGGGCCGCACGATCGGGACCGCGGCCGACGCGGACGCGGTCCGCGTGGCCATGCACACCGCCGGGCGCAGGCGGCTCGCGGTGGTGGATGGCGACGGGCGGCTGCTCGGCCTGCTCTGCCTCAAGCGGTCCGGCGCCGGGTTCTGCTCCGACGCGGGCATCCGGGCCCGCGCCGCGGACCGTCGCCCCTGATTCTTTCGCTCGGGCAACACAACGGTGACCTGGAGCTGTCACACTGCGGTATGGCCCTGGTCACGATCGACGCCACCGCCGTGGGCGAGCGAGACCGTCTGGACTTCTGGCGGTCCACCGTCTGCGACCAGTTCGTCGCACTCGACGTGCGCCCAGCAACCTCCGGGCTGGTCGCCGGACGGGTCACCGCCGCCTCGGTCGCCGACACGCACCTGCGGCGCATCTCGTCCGTACCGCACCGCTTCGAGCGCACCGAGAGTCAGGTGCGCGCCGCGGATGAGGACTACCTCCAGATCGCCCTGGCCCGGCGGGGGCGCACGCTCGTCGTGCAGGACGGCCGCGAGGCGCTGATCGGGCCGGGCGACTTCGTGATCTACGACAGCAGCCGCCCGTTCACCTTCGTGGCCGCGGACAGCTTCGAGTACCAGGTCTGCCTGCACCCCAAGGGCAGGCTGCCGCTGTCCGCCGCCGAGATGGCTGCGGCGTGCGGCATCACGTTCGACGGCAGGCGCGGCATCGGCGCGATGCTGCCGCCGTTGCTCTCGTCGCTGGACCGCGCGGTCGCAGACGACCTGCCGGAGGCGGGCCAGGAGGCCGTCGCCCGCACGATCGGGGACCTCTTCGTCGCGCTCGTGCGCAGCCAGGTGCCCGCCGAGTCGGCGGAGAACCTGCACCTGAGCCGGGCCAGGGCGCACATCCGCGCCCATCTCGCCGACCGGGACCTCGACCCCGCCGCGGTGGCCGCCGCGTGCGCGATCTCGGTCAGCTACCTGCACAAGCTGTTCGCCGCGGAGGACACCTCGGTCGCCGCCACGATCCGGGAGGAGCGCCTGCAGCACGCCTGGGAGGACCTGCGCCGACCCGATCTCGGGCACCTCGGCATCAGCGCGATCGGGGCCCGCTGGGGCCTGCCGGACCCCGCCGCCTTCAGCCGCGCCTTCCGCGCCCGCTTCGGCTACTCGCCCAGGGACCACCGCTCCCACTTCAACGTATAGCGCGCCGGGGGCCTTGCCACAAGACCCCGGTGACCCCGCAGAATCCTCCGCCGGAGCCGGGATCCGGCTCCGGGACGGGGGAGAGTAGTGATCGACGTGATCGTCGTGGGGGCGGGCCCGACGGGTCTCATGCTGGCCGCCGAGCTGCGGCTGCACGGGGTGGCCGTGCTCGTGCTGGAGCGGGACGCGGAGCCGAACCCGGTCGTCCGCTCGCTGGGGCTGCACGCGCGCAGCATCGAGATCATGGACCAGCGGGGGTTGTTGGAGCGGTTCCTCGAGCACGGCACCAGACACCCGGTGAGCGGGTTCTTCGCCGGCATCCCCCGGCCGGCACTGCAAGGGCTGGACACCGCGCACGGCTACGTCCTCGGCATCCCGCAGACCCTCACCGAACGCGTGTTGGGCGAGCACGTCGCCGAGGTCGGCGCGGAGGTCCGGCGGGGGTGCGAGGTCGTCGGGCTGGCCCAGGACGCGGACGGGGTGACGGTCGACCTGGCCGACGGGACATCGCTGCGCGCCCGCCACCTGGTCGGTGGCGACGGCGGTCGCAGCACGGTGCGCAGGCTGCTGGGGATCGGGTTCCCCGGCGAGCCCGCGCGGGTCGAGACGCTGCTCGGTGAGATGCGGCTGGACGCGGAGTGGGAGTCGATCCTGGCGGTGATGTCGGAGGTCCGGAAGACCCAGCTCCGGTTCGGCGCGATGCCGCTCGGGGACGGCGTCTACCGGGTCGTGGTGCCCGCGGCCGGGGTGGCCGAGGACCGCGCGGTCCCGCCGACCCTGGACGAGGTGCGGGCGCAGCTGGTCGCGATCGGGGGCACCGACTTCGGGGCGCACTCGCCGCGGTGGCTCTCCCGCTTCGGCGACGGCACCCGACTGGCGGACACCTTCCGCAGCGGGCGGGCGTTCCTGGCGGGCGATGCCGCCCACACCCATCCCCCCGCAGGCGGGCAGGGGCTCAACCTCGGCGTACAGGACGCGTTCAACCTCGGGTGGAAGCTCGCCGCCGCGATCCGGGGCTGGGCGCCGGAGGGCCTGCTGGACACCTACGAGGCCGAGCGGCGCCCGGTGGCCGCGGACGTCCTCGACAACACCCGCGCGCAGATGGAGCTGATGTCGCTGGAACCCGGGGCCCGGGCGGTGCGCAGGCTGGTCGAGGAGCTGATGGGCTTCGAGGAGGTCAACCGGTACCTGGTCGAGAAGATCCTCGCGATCGGGCTCCGCTACGACTTCGGGGAGGGCCATCCGCTGCTCGGCACCCGGCTCAAGGACGTCGGTCTCGGCCGCGGCAGGCTCTACGGGCTGATGCACGCCGGCCGCGGGCTGCTGCTCGACCGGAGCGGCGCGCTGTCGGTCACGGGCTGGGAGGACCGGGTGGACCACGTCGTCGACGACCTCACGGAGCTGGACGTGCCCGGGGTCCTGCTCCGCCCGGACGGCCACGTGGCCTGGGTCGGCGACGACCTCGCGGGCCTGCGCGAGACGCTGGCGCGGTGGTTCGGACAGCCGGCGCTGCTGCCGGCATGACCGGACGCGGGCGAGGGACGAGATCACGGGCCCCGGGATCAGGGGCCGGACACGGAGGGAGAGCAGTGCACGACGGTGCGGTGGTGGGGCTCGACGAGCTCGGGCGGGCGGACCTCGCCCTGGCCGGGGGCAAGGGGGCGAACCTGGGGGAACTGACGCGGATCGCGGGCGTCCGGGTGCCGCCCGGCTTCTGCGTGACGGTGGAGGCGTACCGCCGGGTCGTCGCCGGGTCGCCGTCGTTCGAGGCCGCACTCGATCGGCTGGCGGAGCTCGGCCCGGGCGGGGCCGCCGAGGTGCGCCGGGTCGTCGAGGCGATCCCGTTGCCCGCGGACCTCGAGGCGGCCATCACCGCGCGGGTCGACGGGGCCACCGGCTACGCCGTCCGCTCCAGCGCGACGGCGGAGGACCTCCCGGGCGCGTCGTTCGCGGGCCAGCAGGACTCGTACCTCAACGTCGTGGGCGCGGCGGCGGTGATCGAGCACGTCCGGCGGTGCTGGGCCTCGCTGTTCACCGAGCGGGCCGTGACCTACCGGCAGCACCACGGCATCGACCACCGCGACGTGCACATGGCCGTCGTCGTACAGGAGATGGTGGTCCCCGATGCCGCCGGGATCCTGTTCACCGCCGATCCCGTGTCGGGGAACCGGCGGGTCGCCACCGTCGACGCCACCTGGGGACTGGGCGACGCGCTGGTCTCCGGCCTGGTGAACGCGGACGTCTACCGGGTGTCCGCGGACGAGATCGTCGCGCCGACGATCGGCGCGAAGGACCGCGCCGTGCGTGCCGTGCCCGGCGGCGGCACCGCGGACGAGGTGATCCCCCCGGCTGAGCAGCGGCGTCCGGTGCTCACCGACGCGCAGGTCGTGGACCTGGTGCGGCTCGGCAGGCGGATCGAGGCGCACTTCGGCCGCCCCCAGGACATCGAGTGGTGTCTCGTCGGCGACGCGGTCCACATCGTCCAGAGCCGCCCGATCACCACCCTGTTCCCGCTCCCCGCCGCGGACGACGACGCGAAGCACGTCTACGTGTCCGTCGGCCACCAGCAGATGATGACCGACGCGATGACCCCGCTCGGCCTGTCCTTCTGGCAGCGGACCACGCCGCGGCCGATGGCGGAGGCGGGCTGTCGGTTGTTCGTCGACGTCGCCGCCATCCTGGCCTCGCCCGCCACCCGGGCGGGGATGGTGGAGGGGTTCCGCAAGACCGACCCGCTGACCGGGGACGCGCTGGCGACCGTGGTCGAGAGCGGCTTCCTGGGCGAGCTCGCCCAGGCAGACCCCGCTGCGGCACAACCGGAACCGGACCCGATCCCGGCGGACCCCGAGCTGGTCGCCGAGCTGGTCGCCGAGAGCCGGGCCTCCGTCGCGGCGGCGGAACGCGCCCTGCGGACCCGGTCCGGGCCGGAGCTGTTCGCCTTCATCGAGGAGGACCTGCAGGAGCTGCGGCGGGTCCTCTTCGGACCGCGGAGCCACCAGGTGATCATGGCCGGGATGCAGGCGACCTGGTGGCTCGGCGACCACCTCGGGGAGTGGCTGGGCGACCGGGGTGTGGTCGACACGCTCACCCAGTCCGTGCCGCACAACGTCACGTCGGAGATGGGGCTCGCCCTGCTGGACGTCGCGGACGTCCTGCGCCAGGACCCGGCGGCGGTCGCGCTCCTGGAGAAGGGCACCGTCGAGGGCCTGGGGCCGGCCTCCGCGGCGTCGCTGCAGGCCTTCCTCGACGAGTACGGGATGCGCTGCCCCGGCGAGATCGACCTCACCCGGCCGCGGTGGAGCGAACGGCCGGACATGCTCGCGTCCACGCTGCTGGGCAACATCCGCGGGCACGAGCCCGGCGCGGGGAAACGGCTCTTCGACGAGGGTCGCCGTCAGGCCGGGGAGGCCGAGCAGGACGTGCTGCGACGCCTGGCCGCCCAGCCGGACGGGGAGCGGAAGGTCGCCGAGACCAAGGCCATGATCGACCGCGTCCGCACCTTCGCCGGCTATCGCGAGTACCCCAAGTACGGCATGGTCCGCCGCTACTTCCTCTACAAGCAGGCGCTCCTCCGCGAGGCCGAGCGCCTCGTCCGGGAGGGGGTCCTCCGCGAGGCCGAGGACGTCTTCCTCCTCCGCTTCGACGAGTTCGCCGAGGTCGTGCGCACGAGCGAGGTGTCGGCCCCGCTGCTCGAGGAGCGCCGGGAGGAGCTCCGCCTCGCGCGGAACCTCCGCCCGCCGCGGGTGTTCACCTCCGACGGGGAGATCGTGACCGGCACCTACCGCCGAGACGACCTCCCGCCCGGCGCCCTGCCCGGCATCGCGGTCTCCGCCGGGACCGTCGAGGGTCGCGCCCGCGTGGTCACGGACATGGCGAACGCCGCCCTCGCCCCGGGCGACATCCTGGTCACCGCCTACACCGACCCCAGCTGGACCCCGCTGTTCGTCGGTATCACCGGCCTGGTCACCGAGGTCGGCGGCCTGATGACCCACGGCGCGGTGATCGCCCGCGAGTACGGCCTCCCCGCCGTCGTCGGGGTGGAGGGCGCCACCCGCACCATCCCGGACGGCCGCCGCATCCGCGTCCACGGGACGGCGGGGTACGTGGAACTCCTGGAGTGAGCGCGCATGGGGGTCGGCTGGGCGGGTAGCCGACCCCATGCCCGTCACCGCGAACGAGATGCAGAACTACCTGGCAGGCGCCATGTACCCCGCCGAAGGGCCCGAGCTCGCCGTGCGGGCGGAGCGCAACGGCGCTCCGCCGGAGGTGGTCGAGCGCATCAGGGAGATGCCGTCGATGGACGGGGCGGACGCGGTTCTGGCCCGGATCCCGCAGGACTGAGGTCAGGTCTCACGGCGCCGGGCCTCCGCGCCCGACTCGACGCCGGAGTCGTCCGCCCCGGCGTCCTGGCCCGCCACGCGCCCGACGAACTCGCCGGACGCCCCCGTGCCCGTGGTCGTGGCGCTGTCACCGCTGTCGGTGTCCCGCCCGCCCGTCTCGCGGGTGCGGGCGGTGGCCGTGTCCGGCCGCACGTCGTCCTCGGCCGTCTCGGGCCGACCGAACAGGGAACGCAGTCTCTCGAACATGCCGGGGGATACCCGGTCCTCGCCGTCTCACCGCAGCGTCCTCAGGACGCCTTCTCGGTCAGCGCCTCCAGCAGCGCGGACTGGCGCGGTCCCGGATCTCGTCGGCGACGTGCAGGGCACCGACCGTCCCCCCACTGACACTGAGTTCAGCGACACTCGCACCCGCTGGCGGCTCGCCGGTGGAGATGCCCGGGACCCCTCCACGACCTCGAGGCTCACCAGGGCACGAGCACGCCGCCGCCCGACTCCCGCGCGGCCCGGTACACCACGCTCGCCGCCGCGACGTCCTCCACGGCGTTGCCCACCGACTTGTAGACGGTGATCTGGTCGGCCGAGACCCGGCCGGGGCGGGTCCCGGCCAGGACCTCGCCGAGCTCGGTGAGCCGCGCGGGATCCCACCCCTCGACCTCGCGGGCACCGGCCGGGAACGGCTGCGTTACCGCCGACCGGGACTGCACCACCACCAGCGCGTCGGCCATCGTCGCGGCGTCGATCTCGTGGCCGCTGCCCACCGAGCCGACGTGGGTGCCCGGGGCGAGCCACGCGCGCTCGACCATCGCCTCGTCCGCGTCGGTGCACAGGCACACGACGTCCGCGCCGCGGACCGCCTCCTCGGCCGAACCGACGGCCCGGCACAGCGCCGAGCGGCCCGCCAACGCCGCCGCGTGCGCAGGGTCTCGGGAGTGGACCCGCACCTCGGCGACCGGCAGGAGGTGCGTCACCGCCTCCAGGTGCGCCGCGCCCTGCACCCCGGCTCCGACGATCGCCAGGACCGACGATCCGGGCCGGGCCAGCGCCGCCGCGGCGACCGCGGCCGACATCGCCGTGCGGATGCCCGTGATCCGGTTCCCGGCGACCAGCGCCAGCGGGCGGCCGTCTCGCGGGTCGACCAGAGTGATGACGGCCTGGTGACCGGGCATCCCCAGCCGGTGGTTCCCACGGAAGTAGGAGACGACCTTCGTCCCCATCCCGAGGCCCTCCACGTACCCCGGCATCGCCCCGACGAGCCCCCACGGCGAGTACGCCGCGACCCGCGCCGGCACCGACGCGGTGCCGGCACTGAGCCCGCGGTAGGCCGCGCGCAACGCCTCGGCGAGCGCATCGAGGTCGAGCAGCCGATCCACCTCGTCCTCACCGAGCACGACGATCTCGCCCATCGGCCCCCCTCCCGGTCGCCCCGCTCCGCCGACGGTCCTCGAGCGGGCGGATGGTAGTCCCGCCCGGCCGGGTCGGGTACCGCCTCGCTGCGCAGCGGCTACCACCCGGACCGGTCGACGGGCAGGGTCAGGCGGAAGTGGGCGCCGGTCGTGGCGGGGACCAGCTCGACGCGCCCGTCGTGGGCGGCGGCGATCTCGGCGACGAGGGCCAGGCCGATGCCGTAGCGGCGGCGTCCGGGGTCGGTGGTCCGGGCGCCCGTGGTGAAGCGTTCGAAGATCCGGGGGGCCACGGCGGGATCGACGCCCTCGCCGTCGTCCGTCACGTCGACCACGGCCCGGTCCCCGTCGGCGTGCACCGCCACGACCGTTCCCGTACGGGCGTGGCGGACCGCGTTGTCGACCAGCGCGGTCACCGCCCGGGTCAGCGCGACGGGCGTCCCGCGGACGACCACCGGCTCGTCCGCGTCCACCCGCACCTCAGCGCCCGCGGAGTCGCCGACCTCCCTGGCGAGCGCGGCGAGGTCGACGGGTTCGGTGGTGCGCTCGGCGCGGGGGTCGGCGGTGAGCAGCAGGTCCTCGAGGATCGCCGTGAGCCGGGCGGCGTCGGCGACCACGCCGTCCGCCTCGGCGAGCGCCTCGCGGTCGACGTCCGTGGTCCGGCGCAGGCGGCGGCGCAGCAGCTGGGCGCGGGTGCCGAGCAGGGTCAGCGGCGTGCGGAGCTCGTGGCCGGCGTCGGCGACGAAACGGCGCTGCAGGGCGAGCGCGGCCGACAGGGGGCTCAGCGCGCGGTGCCCGAGCCAGGTCCCGGCGGCGGCGGCCCCGGCCAGCCCCACCAGGCCGACGACCAGCATCGTGGCGACCAGGCGATTGCGTTCGGCGTGGTTCGCGGTGAGGTCGAGGATCGCCTGCACGGTGCTCCCGTCCGGGCGGCGCTGGGTGGCGATCTCGTACTGCACCTCGTCGACGTCGCGCTCGACAGCGGGTGGGTCACCACCCGCGGCGGCCTCGGCGAGCGCCTCGGGTTCGGCGACGCCGTCGGGGAGGCCCGCAGTGGCCGTGACGGTGCCGTCGGGGGCACGCAGCAGGAGGTAGACCCCGGCGGGCGGGTCCCCGACGTCGTCCGCGCGGGCGATCGCGTCGTCCAGCTGAGCGGTGACCTGGGCCCGCTGGGCGTCGATCAGGACGACGACCGCGACCGCGGTCAGCACCACGACGAGCACGGCGACCAGCACGGCCGCCTGCGCTCCCAGCCGCACGGCGGCCCGGCGGGCGAGCCGGGCGTCCCCCCGCACCGCCGATCCCCCGAACGTCACGGCGCACCGAGCCGGTAGCCGCGGCCCCGGATGGTGTCGATGACCGATCGGCCGAGCTTGCGCCGCAGGTAGTGCACGTACGTGTCGACGACGATCGGGTTCTCCGCCTCCGGGAAGCTCAGCGCCAGCAGATCCTCGCGGGAGAAGACCTGCCGCGGGCGGGTCGCGAGCGTGGCGAGCAGGTCCGCCTCCCGCTGCGAGAGCGCGACCGGGCCCGCGTCGGTGTGGACCTCCCGGGCGTCGAGGTCGAAGGCCCCTCCGCGGACGGGCAGGGTCCGGGCGGTGTCGAGGTGGCGGCGGCGCAGGGCCCGCAGCCGGGCGAGGAGCTCGTCGATGTCGAAGGGCTTGGCCAGGTAGTCCTCGGCGCCCGCGTCCAGCCCCGCGACCCGGTCGGCGGGGTTGCCCAACGCCGAGAGCACGAGCACCGGGGTGGTGATCCCGTTGCGGCGCAGGCGGCGCAACAGGTCCAGGCCCTCGACGGCGGGCAGTCCCCGGTCGAGGACGGCGACGTCGTAGGCCCGGGTCAGGCCGTAGTGCAGGCCGGTGTGCCCGTCCGGGGCCACGTCGACGGCGTAGCCCTCCTCGGCGAGCAGCCCGGCGAGCATGGCGGCGAGCTCGGCCTCGTCCTCGACGAGCAGCACCCGCGGGAGCACCTCGGTCACGGGCGCCATCATGCCCGTCGGCCGCGCTCCCACGAGCCTCCAAGAAATCTCCGGTCGACTGGTCCCATGAGCTCCACCGAACCGGACCCGCGGGTGGCCGCGCGGGACAGCGGGCTGCGTCGCGTCGCCCGCGCCACCGGCTGGACCGCCGCGTGCGGTGTCGCCGCCACCGCGCTGGCCGCCGTCGTGCTCGCCCAGGCCCCCGCGGCCGCGTCGACCTCCACGACCGCGCCGACCGCCCCCGCGACCGGCGGGTCGTCCAGCAGCGGACGCTCCCCCACCTCGCCGTCCCCCACCGCACCGTCGCCCACCGGGTCGTCTCACAGCGGGACTGCGAGCGGCGGGACTGCGAGCGGCGGGACTGCGAGCGGCGGGGCCTCCCGCAGCGGGTCGTCGACCGGGAGCTCCTCCGGCGGCGGGCTGACGGCGCCCGCCGCTCCGCCGCAGACCAGCCACTCGCAGCGCTCACACACCACCTCGGGGGCCTCGTGACCCCGACCCTCACCGACCGCACGGCCGCCGCGTCCTTCCCGGCGATCGGCACCACCGCCACCGTCGTCGTCACCGATCCGTCCGTGCTGGACGAAGCCGTGGCGCTGCTGAGCGGGGACCTCACCGCCCTCGACCTGGCCTGCTCGCGCTTCCGCCCGGACTCGGAGATCCGCCGGGCCGAGACCGGCGCCGGGGTCGAGGTGAGCCCGCTGCTCGCCGCCCACCTGGATGCGGCCCTGCGCGCGGCCGAGCTCACCGACGGCCTGGTCGACCCCACCGTCGGGACCTGCCTGGAGGGCATCGGCTACGACCGGGACCTCGCCGCGGTGACCGACGGACCCGACGCCCCTCGCCCGGCGCCCGGCTGGTGGCGGCTCGGCAGGTACGGACGGACGGTCGTCATCCCCCGCGGGGTCCGCGTCGACCTCGGCTCCACCGCGAAGGCCCTGGCCGCCGACCACGCCGCCGCGCGGATCACCGACCGCACCGGGGCGGGTGTGCTGGTGAACCTCGGCGGGGACATCGCCGTCGCGGGCCGGGCGCCCTTGGGCGGCTGGCGGGTCCGCGTGGGTGAGGACCACACCGCCGACAGCGGGCCCGTCGTCACGCTGCGGAGCGGGGGCCTGGCCACCTCCGGCACCACCCGGCGCCGGTGGCGGCGGGCGGGGAACACGCGACACCACGTCGTCGACCCGCGGACCGGGCTGCCCACGGCCGGACCGTGGCGCACCGTCAGCGTGGCCGCGGCGACCTGCCTGGACGCCAACACCGCCGCGACCGCCGCGCTCGTCCTCGGCGCCGACGCGGCGGCCCGGCTGGCCGCGGCGGGCCTGCCCGCCCGACTGGTCGGGACCGACGGCCGCGTGACCCACGTCGGCGGGTGGGTCTGATGTGGACCTGGTACGCCAGCCGGGCCGCCGGGCTCGTCTCGATGGTGCTGCTCACCGGCAGCCTGCTGCTGGGCATCGGCGGGATCACCCGCGCCGCCACGGCCCGCTGGCCCCGGTTCGCCGTACAGCGGCTGCACCGCAACCTGTCGCTGCTGGCCGTCTCGTTCGTCGTGCTGCACGTGCTCACCGCGGTGCTCGACGGGTACGTCCCCATCGCCTGGCTCGACGTCCTGCTCCCCTTCGCCTCCGCCTACGAGCCGTTCTGGCTCGGCCTCGGCGCGGTCGCCCTCGACCTGCTGCTCGCCGTCATCCTGACCAGCCTGCTGCGCGCCCGCATCGGCCTGCGCACCTGGCGCGCGGTGCACTGGGCCGCCTACGCGTGCTGGCCGGTCGCCGTCCTCCACGGGGTCGGCCTCGGCGGCACCGACACCACCACCTGGTGGGTCCTGGCCCTCATCCTGGCCTGCGTCACCGCGGTCGGCGTCGGGCTGGTCCGCCGTGCCACCGTCGGAGCCCCGCGATGACCGCCGTCCCCGCCCCGACTCCGACCGTGACCGGCCCGCGTCTGCTCGCCGGCTGGGCCGCCGACGGCCGACCGGACGACCACCCCGCCCACCTGCACCGACACGGCCCCCTCCCCACCCCGTCCCCCCGCGCCCTCGTCCAGGCCGTCGAGGCCGCCGGGCTGCGCGGGCGGGGCGGCGCGGGGTTCCCGACCGCGACCAAGCTGCGCGCCGTCCGCGGCCGCGTGCGGACCGTCGTCGCCAACGGGTGCGAGGGCGAACCCGCGTCGTCGAAGGACGCCGCCCTGCTCGACTGCGCCCCGCACCTCGTCCTCGACGGGCTCGCCCTCGTCGCCGACGCCCTCGGCGCCGCCGTCGCGGTTCTGGCCGTCCACGACGCGACCGGGCTGCAGGCCCACCTCACGGACCGGACCGACCGGGTGCCGGTCAAGGTCGTGGAGGTCCCCGACCGCTACGTGGCCAGCCAGGAGACCGCGCTGGTCCGCTTCCTGGCGGGCGGACCCGCCCTGCCCACGACCACCCGCCCGACGGAGGGCGGGAGCCTCGTCGACAACGTCGAGACCCTCGCCCACCTCGCCCTGATCGCCCGGTACGGCCCGGCCTGGTTCCGCTCGGTCGGCAGCCCCGACCTGCCGGGAACCCTGCTGGTCACCGCGGACGGCGCCGTCGCGGCGCCCGGGGTGGTCGAGGTCCCCGCCGGCACCCCCGTGCGGGCCGCCCTCGACCTGGCGGGCGGTCCCACCGAGCCGGTCCAGGCCGTCCTCGGCGGAGGCTACGGCGGCGCGTGGCTGCCCGCGTCCGGGGTGGACACCCCGCTCACCCACGAGGCCATGCGCGCGGCCGGGTCCTCGCTGGGTGTCCCCACCCTGCTCGCGCTGCCCACCCGGGCCTGCGGTCTCACCGAGACCGCCCACCTGGTGCGCTACCTCGCGGGCGAGTCCGCGGGCCAGTGCGGGCCCTGCCGGTTCGGGTTGCCCGACGTCTCCGCCGACCTGACCGCCATCGCGTGGGCCACCCCGGACGCCCGCCCCGCCTACGAGCGGCTGCGCCGCCGGTTGGACCTGGTCACCGGCCGCGGTGCCTGCGCCCTCCCCGACGGCGCCGCCCGACTGGCCCGCAGCGCCCTGCGCGTGTTCGCCGACGACCTGCACCGACACCTCGACGGTCGCCCGTGCCGCGGTGCCGGGGCCGCTCCCCTGTTCCCGGGTGTCCGCCGATGAGACTGCGGCTCGACCCGATCGCCTGCGCGGGCCACGGCCTGTGCGCCGACCTCCTCCCGGAGCACGTCGACCTCGACGAGTGGGGCTACCCGCTCGTGCACCCCGGTCCCGTGCCCGCCGACGTGCTCCGGCGGGCACGGGACGCGGTCGCCGCCTGTCCCACCCTCGCCCTCCGGCTCGAGCGCTCGGAGCGCGACCGCTCACGGTGAGCAGACCAGGTCCGCCTGCGAGGGTCAGCGCCGCCCGCCGTCGACCGTCGGCGGTCCGGTGTGGACCAGACCCCGGCAGCCGAGGTTCTCCCACGAGGCGGTCAGGCGCTGGGTGAGGAAGCCGAAGAGCGTCGTCGCCGCAGCCGGGTCCGGTGAGGGGGCGGCCTGGGTGAAGGCCCGGTCCCTCGCCAGCCGCACGGGGGCGACGGCGGCCAGGTTGCGGCAGTAGGCCGCCCCGTCCCCGGCGTCGGTCGCCCCGATCGGGGCCATGTCCACGCCGGCCCGGTAGAGGGCGACCTTCGCGCGATCGATCCGGTTCCCGACCTCGACCATGGGATCGACGAGCGGCACCGTCGCGACCGGCGCGGCCTGGTCCGCAGCGGCCTGCAGCTCGTTCAGCGCGAGTGCGGAGGTCGGGGCCCCGCCCGCCGTGAGGTCCGGCGCGCTGAACGGGGTGCAGCCGAGCGCCGGATCGATCGCACTGGCGAGCAGGCCGTTGTCGGAGGCGTTGGTCAGGACCGCGCCGAGGCCCGCGGTGGCCGGGGTGTCCTGGGCGATCCGCCCGTCGCGGGCGGCGACGTACCGGGTGACCAGGTTGTCGCTCTGGTCCTGGTCGACCACCCCGAAGTCGCGGGTGGTGGGACAGGGCAGTCCGTCTCGCCCGGTCCCGAGCGCGGGGACCTTCAGGGTGCCCGCCGCGATCGCGGCGTTCGCCGCGGCGAAGAACGCCGCGCCGTTGCAGTCGGCGAACTGGCCGAACGGGGACCCGGGCAGGCCGTTCACACACGCCTGTCGGTCCGCGGGCGCGGTCGTGAGGGTCAGGGTGTCGCCCTGGAAGCCGAACCAGAGGCCGACGACCGCAGCGGGCGGCAGCGTGACGGGCACCGGTGGGGCCGCGGGCCGGGTCCCCGCGTCTACCACCAGGGGGTGGTAGACGGACAGCGCTCCGGTGGCGGGGTCGAGCACGGTGGCCTCGACGAACGCCGACTGGGCGGGGTCCGCCTCGTGGCAGTCGCCGCCCCCGCCGCTCCCCCGGAGCTCGTACGGGGTCGCCAGGCCTGCCGCCGTGAGCGGGGCGGGCGGCACGGCGAGGGTGCAGTTCGGGTTCGGGGTCGTGTTCCGCCGCGGCGGCTGGAGGCGGTTCTTGCGCCCGTCCCGGCCGTCGTGCCCGGTCGGCGCGGCGACGTCGGTGGGGGATGCGCCCTCTCGCGGGCCGGGGCCGGCACGACCGGGGGTCGTCGTCGAGGCCGCGACCGGACCGGGCGAGGCGCGGTCGGCGGCGAAGGCGGGGGTGACCGCGAGGCATGCGCCCAGCGCCGTCAGACCTGCCAGGACCAGCAGGACGGGCCTTCGGGGGCGGCGTGTGCCGGTCGTCCATCGTCGTGTGCCCATGGGGAACCTCTCGTCGCAGCGGCGCCGTGGGGAGTCGGCGCCGGTCGCACGGAGCGGGCCCGTCTCGGGGCCGTCGGGGAACGTCCGGGCGACGGGAGGACGCTAGGCCCCGGCCCGGTGACGAACCGGACACGCTGAGAACCCGGGTTGCCCGGCCGCGACGAACAGCACGCCGGACGCGCCGACGTGCCGCGTGCCGCGGCGACCGGCTCCGTCCGCTACTCCGCTCGTCCGAGCCGGTTCTCAGGTCGCGGCTCCGGCGTGTCGCCGCGTCCGCCCCGGTTCGGGCGCCCCGTCCGAGTTCGGGTACCCCCGCTGCGGGCGCCGGGGTTCAGCGGACGGCGAACCACACCAGACAGCCGAGCCCGGCCACGATGCAGTAGACGCCGAAGGGCCGCAGCGACCGGTGCTCGAAGTAGCGGGTCAGGAAGCGCACCGACAGGTAGGCACCGATCCCCGACACCAGGCTGCCGACGAGGATCTGCGGCCGGATCCCGTCCCCGAGCGGCCCGGCGAGATCCCCGAGCTTGAGCACACCGGCGGCGAGGATCACCGGGGTGGCGAGCAGGAAGGAGAACCGGGCGGCGTCCGCGCGGGACAGTCCCAGCCCGAGCCCCGCCGTCATCGCGCTGCCCGAGCGGCTGATCCCCGGGAGCAGCGCCGCGACCTGCGCGGCGCCGACCAGCACGGCCCGGCCGACCGGCAGCCGGGCGATCCGGTGGTCGGCCGCCACGTCCGCCGACCCGTCCGCCGTGCTCTCGGCCGGTCCCTCCGCCGGCACGCGGGCCCGGGCCGCGAGCCGTTCCGCCAGGATGAGGACGACCCCGTTGAGGACGAGGAACGCCGCCGCCGGAACGGGCCGGGAGAACACGGTGCGGAACAGGTGCTCCAGCGCGAGCCCGGTGACCCCGACCGGGATCGTCGCCACCACGAGGAGCCACGCGAGCCGCTGATCCGGGGTGCGCACCTCACGGCGGCCGATGCTCGTCAGCAGGCCGCCGAGGATCCGGACCCAGTCGCGGCGGAAGTAGATGATCAGCGCGACCGCCGTCGCGACGTGCAGCCCGACGACGAACGCGAGGTACGGGGACTCCGGCGCGCCGACGTCCAGGTCCTGCGCCCAGGTGCCGCCGATCACCGCCGGCAGCAGCACGCTGTGCCCGAGGCTGGAGACGGGGAACAGCTCCGCGACCCCCTGCAGTCCCCCGACGACGATGGCCTCGGCCCAGCTCAGCCCGCTCATCCGAGGCCGAGCCCGTGGTCGTCGAGCAGGACTGCGGGCGCGCTGAGCGGGTTCACCCGGGTGACGCTAGGAAGTCCCGCCCCTCCGGTCGGCCAGCGGAGGGTGAGCGCTCGGCAAAATCGCGCGGCCCACCGTGTTCTCCCCCGTCGGGCGGCTCAGTTCACACAGGGGACGCCCGCCGCCGTGAGCGGCGGAGCCTGGACCGTCGACGACGGGGTGGGCGTGGCCGTCGCGGTGAGTCCGGAGCGCGTGGTGCCGGTGACCTTCTCGGTCGAGCCCGCCGGCTTCGTCGGCGCGGCGGGTGGCGCGGTGTCGGGGGCGGGCGGTGCCGTCAGCCCGGAGACGAAGGCACGGACCGCCGCGGGATCCACCTGGACCGCCTCGCCGTCGGTGGGGGTCCGCAGGGCGAGGCTGCCGGTGGGGATCGTCTGGAAGTCGATGTTCCCGCCGGACAGGCCCTGGGCCCGGGCGGCGAAGCCGAGCACGTCCCAGCCCCGGTCCAGGACGACGTAGCGGTCCACCGCCGCGACCAGCCGCGACAACGTCGCCGGGTCGGCCACGGTGTGCGCGGACAGCAGCTCGTGGGCGAGCCCGGCCATGAACGCCTGCTGGCGCACGATCCGGTCGAGGTCCCCGCGCGGCAGACCGTGTCGCTGCCGCACGAAGGCCAGGGCCTGCGCGCCCTGCACCGTCTGCGGCCCCGCGGGCAGGTCCACCCCCGAGTAGCTGTCGCGGGCCGCGGCGTTCAGGCACACCGGGACCCCGCCGAGGACGTCGGTGATCTCCGCGAAGCCGACGAGGTCGATCTCCGCGTAGTGGTCCACGGAGGCGCCGGTGAGCTGCTCGATCGTGCTGACGAGCTCGCGCCGACCGGCCAGGTCGGCCTGCGTGGTCAGGTCGGGGTCCCGGATCCCGGCGGCCGTCAGCCGCGCGACCGCGTCGGTGCGGGCCCGCGAGTACGCCGAGTTGACCTTGTGGCGGCCGTGGCCGGGGATGTCGACGTAGGAGTCGCGCGGGATCGAGATCGCGGTCGCCCGGGCGGTGGGGTCGTCCGGGATCCGGAGCAGGATGAGGGTGTCGGTGTTCAGGGTCCCGCTGTCGGTGCCGGCGTTGAGCTCGTCGAGCACCTGCCGCGGGAGGGGGTTGCCGTGCCCGTCGGTGCGGCTGTCCAGCCCCACGAGCAGGATGTCGGTGGCGCCGTCGGACGAGCGGGCGCCGCTGAGCACGTCGCTGGTCGCCAGCGAGCCCGCCAGCGAGCGGTACACCGACCAGCCGTAGCCGGTGAGGCCGAGCACGAGCACGGACAGCGCCGCGACCGCCACCCGCACGACCGACCCCCCGCGGCGGCGACGGCCCCGGTCCGGGTCACGCGGTGCCGGTGGCACGGCTGGTCCCGAACATCTCGTCGAGCGTGACGGGGCTGAGCCCGCGCTGTCGGATCAGGTCGGCGATCCGGTCGAAGAGCCCGAGCACGGTCGGGTGGTTCGCGTGGCCCAGCACGATCCGCCCGGGCGTCAGGTACTTCTCCGCCTGCGACATCAGGAACTCGGGGGTGATCGTCGTCGAGTCGGAGTAGGAGCCGTTCCACAGCACGGACCGGGTCCAGCCCTCCGCGGCCGCGATCCCGTCGACGCGCTCGTCGTGCACGCCGTAGGGCGGGCGGTAGTAGGGGCGCGTCGTGATCCCGAAGACCCGCTGCACCCAGTCCTCGTTGCGGGCGAGCTCGGCGCGGACACCCGCGTCCGGCAGGGTGGTGAGCTTCGGATGGCTGAAGGTGTGGTTCATGACCTGGACCTGCCCGGCGGCGACGAGCGGGGCCAGGGTCGTCGCGTGCGGCTCCCACTCGTGGGCGTAGGTCCCGTTGGGGCTCAGCGTCAGGTGGATGCCGGAGCGCTGGGCGAAGTCGACGTAGCCCGCCACGCAGTCCGCGCACGTCCCGTCGTCGACGGTCAGCGCGATCCGGGAGCCGTCGGGGGGCCCCGAGAAGACCGTCACCGACCGGCCCGGCACGGCGGCGGGGATCGGCGGCAGCGACGGGGCCGCAGGCGCGGACGTCTCGGTCGCCGACCCGCCGCCTGACGGTGGCGCGGCGCAGGCCGCCAGGCCGAGACCGAGCACGCCGACGAACGCCCGCCGGGGCAGGCCCCGTCGACTCCCGTCCGCACACCCCGATCCCATCCGACCTCCGTCGTTCACGCGGGCACCGCGGCCGGAGCGTAGGAGCCGCTTCGCCACCGCCGCGCCAGCCGAGGGTTAACGGACGGCAAGAACAGGGTGCCGGACTGCGGGCTCCGTCACCCGCGCCTGCGGAACCGGTCGGCGATCTGCGGGTCGTCCTCCCACCACAGCCGCGGCCGAGCCGCGTCCACCCCCGGCTCCGGCGGGGCCTCCACGTCCAGTTCGGCGTCCACCCGGCGCCCCCGGTCCTCGTCCTCGCGGGCCATCCGGGCGACGACGATCCCGATGAACGGCAGGCCCACGACGTCACCGCCGACCCACAGGATCCCGGCTCCCAGCAGCTGGTCGGTCCGCAGGTCCGGGCCCCAGTGCCTGCCGACCGCGGTGTAGGAGCCCACCGCGATGAGCGGGCCGAGCCACACGACGACGCCGAGCACCGCGTCCCCGATCATCTCCACGATCGTGATCGCGAGCGTGACCAGGTGCGAGCCCGCGCGCGGGACGGGATCGATGCGAAAGCGCGTCCAGAAGTAGCCGAACCCGGCGAGCAGCAGGACCGTGCCCGCCGCCGCGGAGGCCACCGGGCTCTGCAGCGTGGCCTCGTAGAGCGGGCTCAGGTACAGCGCCAGGATCGGGACCACGAGCAGGAGCGTCACCACCGGCGGCAGCGTCGCCCACACCGCAGGCCGGGAGTGGAGCACCCGGCTCAGGCGTGCTCGCACCGGCCGCGACACCGTGCCGGCGAGCAGCGTCAGCGGTGCCCCGACCGCGAGCAGCATCGGCACGACCATCAGCAGCACGATGTTCTGGGTCGCGCGGACCCAGAACAACACGTCGTCGTACACCCCGAGGAACGAGCACCCGACCAGGACCAGCAGCGCCACACCGAGCCCGAAGCACCACGAGCGCGACCGCGGCCACGGCTCGCCCCGCCACCGCCCGACGCCCACCCCGTACCCGCCGCCGAGCGCCGCGCCCAGCCCGACGACGCCGGGCTCGAACCGCCACGCGGTCGCCACCCGCGCCCACGTCAAGGGCGCGACCGAGGCCGCCGCGAGCACCCCGGTCATCGCAGGAACCAGGCGAACGAGTCGCGGCTCGACGGGCTGAAGTGGTGCTGCGGCGACACCTGCTCGGCAGGGAACGGCCGGAGGCACCGGGTCTTCGGGCGGGCGTGGAAGTAGGCGCCGCTGATCCGGTTCGGGTTGATGTCCCGCTCCATGCCGCGCACCACCCCGGCGCCGACCAGGATGCGCCCGAGCGTGCAGACGGACGACGCGGGGCCGCCCACGTCGATCTCCGTGCCGTCCCTGCGCAGGACGAGGACGGCGAGCAGCGAGCGGCGCACCCGTGCCCCGCTCCGGCCCGCGACGGTCCCGGGCGACTCCGCTGTCGGCACGTCGAGCACGGGCACCGGTTCGGCCCCTCACTGTCGCCGGTCATGTCCTGCCGTCGCCAGGATGCCGGGGCGGCCGGTGTGGTCGCCGTGAACCGTCCCGCGTCGGCACGGGTCCTCCGCATGCCGGTTCGGGGCGAACGACCCAGCGTCCACCGGCGCATCCTGCAGTCACGACGAGGGCCGGAGGGAGGACGAGATGGCCGGTCGGATCGCGCCGGATCGGCGGCTGTCCCTCCGGATGCTGCTGACGCCCGCCCTGCTCGCCGCGCTGTGGGCGGGGGTCGTCGCGGCAATGGTCCTGCTGATCCGCTCCCTCGTCGTCGTCGTCGGGGTCGTGGTGGGGGCGCTGCTGGTCGTGCAGTTCTGGTACTCCGACCGGATCGCGCTCACGTCCCTGCGCGCCCGGACCATCGGCCCGGACGAGTACCCGCGCCTGCACGCCGTGGTCGACCGGCTGTGCGCGCTGGCCGACATGGACGTGCCTCGGCTGGCGGTCGCCG
Source organism: Pseudonocardia xishanensis (assembly GCF_039541715.1). Taxonomy (NCBI): domain Bacteria; kingdom Bacillati; phylum Actinomycetota; class Actinomycetes; order Pseudonocardiales; family Pseudonocardiaceae; genus Pseudonocardia; species Pseudonocardia xishanensis. The sequence goes on along the minus strand of NZ_BAABGT010000104.1, from coordinate 5,959 downwards.
ACACCGACCTGCCCAACGCCTTCGCCACCGGGCGGAGCGCGCGACGGGCCGTGCTGTGCGTGACCCGCGGCCTGCTGGACCGCCTCGACGCCGACGAGCTGGAGGGCGTCCTGGCCCACGACCTCTCCCACGTCGCCCACCGCGACGTCGCGGTGGTGACGGCCGCGTCGTTCGTCGGGGCGCTCGCCGGGCTGGTGATGAGGCTGGGCGCGTTCTCCGCGCTCACCGGTGGACGCGACCGCAGGGACGCCGAGTCCGGCCTCGTCCTGCTCGCGGTGACCGTCGGCGCGGCGGTCGTCTACGTCGTCGGGCTTCTACTGACCCTCGCCCTGTCCCGCTACCGCGAGCTGGCGGCCGACCGCTCGGGCGCCCAGCTGACCGGGCGCCCGTCCGCGCTGGCCTCGGCCCTGGTCACCCTCTCCGACGACACCGCCCGCATCCCGACCCGGGACCTGCGCACGGCGCAGGCGTTCACCGCCCTGCTCTTCGTGCCGGCCACCGCCGCGGGGCCTCGAGGCGACGTTCAACGCCGCCCGCGACGACCGGTCGGTCGTGGCCTCCGCGGACCTCGACGCCGCCCGCGACCGGATGCTGTTGGGCCGCCGGGACGCCTCGAACGCGCTGCTGCCCGCGGAGAAGGACGCCGTCGCCGTGCACGAGGCAGGCCACGCCCTCGTCGCCCTGCTGTCCCCGCACGCCGATCCCGTGGCCAAGGTGACGATCCTGCCCCGGGCTCGACGCTGGGCGCCACCGAGCAGCTGCACCCGGCCGAGCGGCACCTGTACTCGCTGGGCTACATCACCGAGTCCCTCGCGATCCGGCTCGCCGGCCGCGCCGCGGAGGTCGGCGTGCTGGGCGAGCCCTCCACGGATGGCTCGCCCGTTCGCCGAGCAGACCCAGCGGGCCGTCGACCAGGAGGTCGCGCGGCTGCTCCGGGAGGCGGAGGCCACCGCGAGCTCGCTCCTCCGTGACCATCGCGCGGCACTCGACCGGCTGGTGGCCGCCCTGAAGGAGCACGAGACGATCGACGGTGCCGCCCTCGGCCCGATCGTCGGGGAGCGGGACGGCGCCGCGGTGTCACCGTCCTGACCGGGCCGCGGCGGCGTCCGGGTTCGTCCGCTCGGGTGGCGGGGTGTCAAGGACGCGTCAAGACGCGTGCCTGCGACCGGACGGCGGTGCTGCACTCGTGTCGTGAACCGAACTCTGCTGTCCCCACGGGTGTGGGCGGTGGGGGCGCCGCTCGCCGTCGCCTGCCTGCTGACCCCGTTCCGGGAGACCGTCGCCGGCACGAGCATGGCGTTGGTCCTCGTCCTGGTGGTGGTCGCCGTCGCGGTGCGGGGCGATCGCGTGGCGGGGTTGCTCGCCTCGGTCGTGGCGGCGGCGTCGTTCGACTTCTTCCTGTCCGTGCCCTACCTCCGGTTCGACATCCTGGACCCGGTCGACGTGGAGACCGCGGTCCTGCTGGTCGCGGTCGGGGTCGCGGTGACCGAGCTGGCCCAGTGGGGGCGCCGCGAGCTCGACCGCGCCGTCCGACGCGAGGGCTACCTCGCGGGCGTGGCCGAGGCGGCGCGCCTGGCCGGGGAGGGCACCGACCCCGCCGCCCTCGCGGCGACGGTCGAGCGCATGATCACCGACCTGCTCGACCTCGACACCTGCCGGTTCGATCCCGCGCCCGCGCGGCCGGACCACCCGCGGGTGCACACCGACGGCAGCGTCACCTGGAACGGACACCCGGTCGACGTGGACCGCGACGGCCTGCCCACGATGGACGTCATCGAGCTGCCCGCCCGCGACGGCGCCGGGGTGTTCCGGCTGGTCGCCGCCACCCACGTCGCCCGGCCCACGCTCGAACAGCGACGGGTCGCGGTCACCCTCGCCGAGCAGGTCGGGCCGCACCCGACCATCGACTCACCCGACACTGTGGCGTGAGACACGTCAGCGTGAGGATCGGCGTCGCGGCCCCGTCCACCGAGGCGACGACCAGGCGTGATGGTGAGGGCGCCGGGCGTGATCGCCCCAAGCCCGCCGCGACCGGCCGCGACGACAGGGACACCTCACACGATCGGGGCGTGAGGATCGGCCCGCCCGCGTCGTCTCACACTCGACACCACGTCAGCACCGACGAAGGAGCGCACGAAGGGACTCGGAGACAAGATCCAGAACAAGGGCCGGGAGCTCGCGGGCAAGGCCAAGGAGAAGGTCGGCGAAGCGACCGGCAACGACGAGCTCGTCGCCGAGGGCAGGGCGGACCAGGTCGGGGCGGGCGCGAAGCAGGCGGGCGAGAAGGTCGAGGACGCGGGCGCCGAGGTGCGCGACACGGTCCGCGACACCCTCGGCAGGTAACCCGCGGCGGCATCCTCCGGGAGCCGCCCGGGGTTCACGGCTGCGGTTCCGCGTCCAGGTCGTTCTCGGCGTCCCGGAGCATTGGGACCAGCTCGAACAACTCGTCGTCGTGGCCGCCCCGCCGACGAGCACGCGACCCGAGCGGGGTCGACGCGGAGGAGGGTGGCGGCTGAGCGGGACCGCGCCCGCTCCCGGTGGGGCCCGCAGGACCGGGGCGCGTCGCCTACCCGAGGTCCCGGACGCGGTCGCTGAGCTCGTCGATCCGCTCGCGGGCCGCGGCGAGCTCGTCGGTGCGGGAGCGCAGGTCGGCGCGGGCGACGTCGAGCGCGGCGGTGGCCTCGTCCCGGGCATCGTCGGCGCGGCGGCGGGCCGAGTCCGTGTCGTCGAGGCGGTGCTCGAGATCCAGGATCGCCTGCGCGGAGACCAGCGAGTGGCCCGCGTCGAGCAGCTCGCGCAGGCGGGCCGCGACCCTGAGCTGGCGCCGGGAGTAGCGGCGGTGTCCGCCGCCGGTGCGGTGGGGGTGCAGGACGCCGGAGGTGTCGAGGCTGCGCAGGAAGGCAGGCTGGACGCCGAGGAGCTCCGCGGCCTGTCCCATGGAGACGGCCGGGTAGTCCTCGTCGTCCAGCCTGCTGAGGTGGTTCTCGGTCAAGGGTTCGTGGTCTCCGGTCTCGTCATCGTCCTCCCGCGGTGGTCGTTCTCGGTGGTGGTCCTCGACCTCCCGGCGCTGCCTGCGGCCGGTCGGCCGGTGTGCGCCGGAAGGCTCAGGTGCTCGACGCGGTCAGTTCCGACTGCGGGGTCGAGCTCTCGGGGGCGGGGTCCGCGGGACCCGCGTCGAGGGCGGTCCGATCGGCGTGGGCGAGGCTGACCTCGACCCGCCGCGGCTTGGCCCGCGCGGCGACGGGGATGGTGATCGCCAGGACTCCGTCGCGGTAGGTCGCGGCGAGCCCCTCGGCGTCGAGGTCACGGCCCAACAGGAGCCTGCGACTGAACGACCCGCGCGGTCGCTCCCTGGTCAGCCAGTCCCCACCCTCGTGGGGGGCACTGCGCTCGGCGCGCACGGTGAGCGCGTTGCCCTCGACGGTGACGTCGATCGAGCCGGGGTCGACGCCGGGGAGGTCGAAGGTCGCCACGAAGTGGTCGTCGAGACGCTGAATGTCCATCGGCATGCCGCTCGGCATCCCGGTCTGTCCCGCCACCTTGTCCAACAGCCGGACGGCGTCGGCGAAGGGCTCGTAGTTCAGCAGCATCGTGATCTCCTCTCCTCGTGCTGCCTACCGAAGGTGACGCAGAAAGTTATAGCCGCCGCTGAAGGTTAGCGCAACCCGGGATCGAGAAAATCTTCCGCGAGACCCCTTGCGAACCTCAAATCTCCAGTGCACACTGCAGATATCCCCCTCGTGGGATGCATCGCCGACCGATGTCGATCAGGGAGGAGTGACACGCGATGCTGATGCGTACCGACCCGTTCCGCGAGCTCGACCGCATCGCCCAGCAGACCCTGGGCACCGCCGCCGGAACCTGGTCCCGCCCCGCCGCCATGCCGATGGACGCCTACCGCCACGGCGACGAGTTCGTCGTCGAGTTCGATCTGCCCGGCGTCGAGCCCTCCGCGATCGAGCTCTCCGTGGAGCGCAACGTGCTCACGGTGAAGGCCGAGCGGCGTCCGACACTGCGGGACGACAGCGTCGAGATGCAGGTCTCCGAGCGATCGTTGGGCGTCTACTCGCGACAGCTGTTCCTCGGCGACACCCTCGACACCGAGCACATCCAGGCCGACTACCAGTCCGGGGTCCTGACCCTGCGCATCCCCGTCGCGGAGCGGGCGAAGCCGCGGACCATCTCCATCTCGGTCGAGAACGACCCGGGGCGTCGCGAGGTCGACGCCTGACCGAGCCGAGCGGCGGGGCCGACCCGGCCCCGAGCACGAAGACGGAGGTGAGCCCGATGAGCCCCTGCCCGAACCTCGAGCATGCCGCCGACGGCGTGCTCGACCAGCACCGGGTGGATCGACGCTTCCTGGCCATCGTCGCGGAGCTGATCGCCGACGAGCCGTGGCACGGCAGTGCGGGCGACGACCCGGTCCCGCACCGCGCGCCCATGACGACCGGGGTGGTCGCCGCGGTCGACCGCGAGCCCAGCTCCGGGAACGGGCCGAGTCCGGCCCGGTCGCAAGCCCGTCGGCGCGCCGGTAGGCGACGGGCCCTGCCCCGGGAGCGGTCGCCGCCCCCACCGGGGCGAACCCCCTGAGCACCAACCCCGTGAGCACCGGAAGGAGCGCCACTCGGCCGGGCCGGGTGACGGGCGCACGCCCTCTCCACCCGGCCCGGCTCGACCAGCCACCCTGAATCTCTACTTGCGGAGTCGCAATCCTGCATCTCACACTAGAGGTATCCGAACCGGGAGAAGGAGCCCCGCAATGACCCTCGCGAAGGTCTGGCTGCAGTCCACCGACGGCGACCTCGTCCGCGCGGACCAGGTCAGCGAGATCACCGTCCACCCCACGCCGCGGATGTCCGGGGCGGAACGGTGGCTGGTCGACGTCGTCGTGCCCGTGCCGACGGGGGCCGGAGACCGCGGGGGCTGGCGGTCCGGCCCCCTGCACCGCACCCTCGCCCAGTGCGACGGGCAGCCCCACGGCGTCCAGGTCGCGCTCGCCCGACTGCTGGCCCGCCTCGAGGACCTCGACGCCGCCGGGGTGGTGCACGCCCAGGTCTCCTCCGCGGCGGACGGCTCGTGGACGCGACCGGAGGTGCGGTTCCTGTTCTCCCGTTTCGACACCATGGACCAGCCGGACCCCGCCGTGCAGCCCGTCGAGACGCACCGACGCGACGATGCGGCACCCGCCATGGCCGGCTGACACGGCTCCCCACCTCGCCTGCGCTCGCCGTGTCCCCTCCGCGCACCACCGAAGGACGGAGAAGATGAACGAGGCCACGCTCGTCGCCGTGGATCACGACAGCACGCCGCCCCGCACCGGCGGCTACGGACGATGTGCGTCCTGCGGGAACCTCAAGTCGCTCGACGGGGCCGGGCACCCGTACCCGCACAACCGGTTCGTCTACCGGTCCGCGCGGTTCGAGGTCCGCCGGTGCGAAGGCGAACGCCTGCCGGCGCGCCCGCAGGCGGCCGACGTGGCCTGAGGCCTGGTGGGGGGCCCGGGCAAGACCGCCGCCCACCGCTCACACCTGCGCCGAGCACCTGGGGGGCGAGCTCACGGAAGTCGGTGACCAGGTTGCTCGTGCGGGACTCCTGCACGAGCTCGCCGTTGAGGGTGCAGTGGATGGCGAGTCCGTCCGGGTCGTCGGGCTGCCGCGGCCACGTGCCGGGCGTACCGCCCGATGAGGACCACCAGCTCGACCTCCCAGTCGACGTGGCCGCCGGGCAGGTCGACGACGTCCGAGGGCCCGCCGACGCAGCTCACCAGCTTCGGGAACACCCGAAGCCGTGTGGGCGGGTCCACCGCCAGTTCGACCGTGTGGTCGGCGTAGTGGAAGCCCACGGCGAGGATCTGCCGCTCGCGACGTCATGCGGGAGTTCGCCGAACGGATCAGACCCGAGCTCTAATGGGTCCTGTCGGGCTTTGGTTGTGCCAGGCTCGGCTCCGGTAGCGGCCAGC
>NZ_BAABGT010000103.1:0-1765 GCF_039541715.1 Pseudonocardia xishanensis | reverse complement strand
CATTCGCCTGGGCGTGTCACCCTGCCCACCGCGTCACCAACCTCCGTAAGTAGGACAGCTAGACGGCGGGCTCCGACACCAGGGACCCGGCCCGGTTCCGCTCCCGGAGAACGGTCTTGAGCACCTTGCCGGAGGGGTTGCGCGGCAACGCCTCCATCAGCGCGATCCGGCGCGGGCGCTTGTACCCGGCGAGGTGCTCGCGGCAGTAGGCCTCGATGGACTCGACCGTCGGCGGATCGGCGGGGTCCGCGGGGACGATGACGGCCAGTGGCGTCTCGCCCCACTTCGGGTCCGGCACGCCGATCAACGCGACGTCCGCGACCCCGGGATGGCCCGCCAGGACGTTCTCCACCTCGGCGCAGTAGATGTTCTCGCCGCCCGAGATGATCATGTCCTTCTTGCGGTCGACGACGTAGTAGAAGCCGTCCTCGTCCTGGCGCACCAGGTCGCCGGAGTGGAACCAGCCACCGCGAAAGGCCTCCGCGGTCTCCTCGGGCTTGTTCCAGTAGCCGCTCATCACCAGCGGGCCGCGGTAGACGATCTCGCCCACCTGGCCCTGCGGCACGTCGTTCATCTCCTCGTCGACGACCCGGACCTCGACCGTCGCCATCGGGACCCCGATGGAGCCGATCTTGCGCAGGGAGTCCTCGCCACGCAGCAGGGTGGTGACCGGGCTGCACTCGGTCTGCCCGAACGCCGTGGAGACCAGGGCGCCCGGGAAGCTGTCGATCAGCGTCCGGAGCAGCGACGTCGAGGCGGGCGCCGCCCCCCACGAGATCCGGGTCAGGGCGGACATGTCGCGCTCGGCGATCCCCGGCACCGCGCAGATCGCGGCCCACTGCGCGGGGACGCAGAAGCAGCTGGTGACCTTCTCGTGCTCCAGCAGGTCGAGGGTCTCGACCGGGTCGAAGCCGGACGAGCGGGGGATGACGAGCGTGCCGCCCGCGGTGGTCGTGATGTGCGCGAAGGACGTCCCGGCGATGTGGAACATGGGCGCCGCGGACATCCCGACCCCGGGCCCACCGGGTCCGCCGTTGGTGGAGATGTTCGAGAAGGAGTGCAGGTACATGTTGCGGTGGCTGAGCATCGCGCCCTTGGGGCGGCCGGTGGTCCCGGAGGTGTACATGATCAGCGCGGTGTCGTCGTCGGAGTTCGGCAGCTCGCGGTACTCCGCCGACGCGCAGGCGAGCACCTCCTCCAGGTCCCCGCCGATCGTGATCACCTGCCGGACCCCGGGCGCCTGCTCGCGGGCCTTCTCCAGGGTCGGGGCCAGGGCCGCGTCGACGACGACGGCGACGGCGCCCGAGTCGCTGAGCGCGTAGGCCACCTCGTCCGCGACCAGCCGGAAGTTGACCGGCACGCAGAGCGCGCCCGCCCGGATGGCCGCGATGTAGGCCTCCAGCAGGTCCGCGCTGTTCAGGCCCAGGACGGCCACCCGGTCACCCGGCCGGACGTCCAGCGCGTTCGCCAGCCGGGTGATGCGCTCGTCCGACTCGGCGTAGGTGCGCCGGGCGCCGGTGCCCGCGTCGATCAGGTACTCGGCCCCCGGGGTGACACGGGCCCACCGAGCCACGATGTCGCTGAAGCTCATCCCACGACCGACGATCGGCGACTGCGGTGTCATGCGCACAGCCTGCCGAACTGAGCGAGCGTTCAGCAAGTCCCGGGCGGGCCGCGCACGGCCCGCCCGGGACTCGGGCTAGAGCCAATACCGTTCAGTTATGGGGTTGGATGCCGTAGGCCGCGGTGCGCTCTGGCTGTGGCC
>NZ_BAABGT010000102.1:0-62522 GCF_039541715.1 Pseudonocardia xishanensis | reverse complement strand
CCTACACGTCTACGCCACGGCCCTGACCAGGACCGGATCGCACACCACCTTGGTGGACGCCACTTCGCCTAGTGAGCCGACGCTGTTGCGCTCTCGCGCTGCTCTCCCTGGCCGAGCTTGCCCGTGTCGTTCCCCGTCGCAAAGCCGGTCTGCAGAGATCCTTTCGGCCCTTCGGGTTCGCTACGCCCGAAAGCATCTTGCTGCTGCGGCTTGGCGGCGGGCCCCTACGACACGTCCAGGGCGCTCTCAGGGCGATCCGGCATCCGCCGATCGCCCGCCTCACGGCCAAGGAGAGCCCTGATGGACGAGTTGTCGTATGCAAGCTGCCCGGAGTGTGGTGAGCACGCGGTTGCGGTGCCGCCGCGCAACTGGATCGCGCCCGGTGAGGTGCCGGGGTGGACGCACGCCTCGGACGGGACCGCGTTGTGTCCGGTCGTCGCCGCCGAGGGTTACCGGCCTGCGGAGCCGGTGACGCACCTGAACGGCCCGGGCGTGGTGTTGGTCATCCGTGGGCGGGAGGCCACCCGATGACACTCCTCCATCTCGACCCGCACGCGCTGATCTTTGCGGCCAACGTCCGCACGGAAATAAAGCTCGCTCGGGAGTTCGTCGCGAGCGTTCGCGAACGAGGTGTGCTCCAGCCTGTGGTGGCCTATCCGGGTGAGGACGGTCCGGTGGTGGAGTTCGGGCACCGCCGCACCCTCGCCGCCTGGAATGCGGGCTGGCCAGTGTCCCGGTGGTGCTGGTTGCGACGCCGGAGGGGGTGGATCGGGTGACCGATCAGCTGGTGGAGAACGACCAGCGCGCCGACCTGTCGGTCGCTGTGCAGGTGGCCGGGTGGGAACAGCTGGCCGCGTTCGGGCTGTCCGCGTCGACGATCGCCAAGCGGAACGGCGCGAAGAAGGCCGACGTCGCGACCGGCCTGAAGGTCGCCGGGTCGGAGTTGGCGTCGAAGGCGGGGAAGCGGTGGGAGTTCCTGTCGTTGGATCAGGTCGCGGCGGTGGCGGAGTTCGACTCCGATCCGGAGGCGGTGAAGGCGATCGTGGCGGCGGCAAAGTCCGGGCGGTTCGAGCACACGGTGCAGCGGCTGCGCGACGACCGCACCGAGGCCGAGGCCGCCGCTCGGATACGGGCGGAGCTGGTCGAGGCCGGGGTAGAGGTCGTCGAGCGCGACCAGGTGGCCTGGCCGGTGTCTCGCCTCGACGACCACGGCATCGACGCGCCCGCGCACGCGGCTGCCCCGGGCATGCGGCCTATGTGGGTTCTGGGTTCGTCGAGGGGGAGCGGCGACCGGTGGCGGTGTTGGTGTGTCGGGACGTGATCGCCCACGGCCACGTCGACGGCACGCAGGCTCCGGCAGGGGAGGGGAGGCGGTCGTTGTCGGAGGAGGAGAAGGCGGCCCGTCGGGTGGTGGTGGAGCGCAACAAGCAGTGGCGGTCGGCGACCACGGTGCGCCGGGAGTGGCTGCGAGCGTTCGCCGCCTGCAAGACCGCGCCGGTCGGTGCGGAGCGGTTCGTGCTGACGTGTCTGCTGGCTGGTGATCATCCGATCCGGCAGGCGCTGGAGGCGGGTTGGCCGTTGCTGCGTGAGCTGCTGGGTTTCGAGGTCGGGCCGTCGGATCGGTTCCGGTCCGGGGGTGCGGAGTTCTCGGCGGTGATGGAGATGGTGTCGGCGGTGTCGCCGAGGCGGGCCACGGTGCTGGCTGCGGCGGCGGTGTTGTGTGCGTGGGAGGAGCGGACCGGCCCGCACACCTGGCGCCACCAGGGCGCTGACACGGCGCGGTATCTCGGGCAGATGGCGACCTGGGGCTATCAGCTCTCGGACATCGAGACCTACGCCGTGACCGGCCTGGAACCCGAGGCTGCAGCACCCGAAGCCGCGCCGCTTGAAAGCGCCGCCGGGGATCGGGTCGTCCGACGTCGAGGCGTCGCAGGGCTGAGCCCACGGGCGATGTCGTGCAGTCCTCGTGCTGCACGACATCGCCCACCCCCGCCACCAGCGACAACCACGATCGCGACAGGACGACAGAACCAAGGGAGCAGGTGATGACGACGTCGAGTTCGGCAGCGGTGCGGCGTCTGCGGGTAGCTGCGGAGCGGGCGGTCGAGGCGGGGTTCTTCGTGTTCCCGGTCCGGCCGCGGGCGAAGACCCCGGTGATTCCCGGTTGGGAGCAGGCTGCGACACGCGACCTTCGGCAGGTCGGGCGGTGGTGGCGGACGACTCCGTTCAACGTCGGTCTCGCCGTGGGCCGCAGTGGGGTCGTGGTGATCGACCTCGACCAGCCCAAGCTCGGGCCGTCGGCGGTGTCGGGCGTCGAGGCGCTGGGTGGGCTGGCCGATGAGCGCGGGCAGGTCGTCCCGGTGACGGCGTCGGTCACCACCCCCTCGACCGGACGCCACCTGTACTGTCGGATGCCGCACGAGACGGCCCTGCGCAACAGTCAAGGGCTGCTGGCGCCTTTGATCGACACCCGCGGTGTCGGCGGGTACGTCCTCGCCGCCGGGTCGGTGCTGCCGTCCGGGCGCTACGTCGCGCGCGGCGGCGAGATCGCCGAGCTGCCGGGGTGGCTCGCCACACTCCTTACCCCGCCCCCGCTCCCGCCCGCGGCGCGGACTCCTGAATCGGAGTTGCGGTTGAGGGGCTCGCGGGCGACCGCGTACGTGAACGCGATCGTCGCGAGCGAGACCGAAGCGGTCGCGGCCGCCGTCGTAGGAACCCGCCACACCACCCGGCTGCGTGCCGCTCGCACCCTCGGCCGCCTGGTCGGCGGCGGGGAGCTCGACGCGGCCCGAGCGCGGTGGGTGCTGCTCGAGGCTGCGGAGGCGCACCTCGGTGCGGATACGTCGGTGCGGGAGATCGAGCGTGACATCGACGACGGGCTGGCCTTCGGCGCCCGAATGCCCAGGCGGATCCGGCAGGCCGTGCCGTGATTTCTGACGAAGTCCGCTCCGCACAGGCGCAGAATCGGTGATCAACGGCTACCTTCCTGCGAAACGGAAGGAGGCCATAGTGGCGGATGGGAAGCCTGGGACAGCGGCCCGGTCGATTCAGGGCGAGCAGCAGGACGCCGAGCAGCAGGGGTATGTGAAGGCCTCGGACGAGGACGTCGACCTGTATGTGGATCGGGTCTCCGACGATGTCATCGCCTGCCGGGAGCGGGGTCGGCACCTGTTCCCGACGATCCGGCAGGCCGGGATCCATTTCACCGGCGTCGATGACGAGGGACTGTTCCTGCGCCGTCTGCTGTGCACCTGCTGCCGGCTGGCGGTGCGGGTGGAGAAGTGGGAGGCCGTGCGCCGCGGCAACAAGACCCGCTTCGCGCGGGTCACCTCGGGTCTGGAGTACCAGGAGGGCCCGGGCGGCGAGCGCTACCTGGCCCCGTCCGGTCGCGGGCACATGACCCCGCGCCAGATCGGCGACTCGGTCGCCTCGAAGGCTCTCGCCGGGCAGAGCATCACTGCGCTGCGCAAGGCGGTGAAGGCGGAGGCGAAGCAGGCGAAGAACGCCTGAGTTCCTCATCGAGTGCTCGTCAGCGGGGGTCCCTCTGTTCGCGTAGTGCGTTGGCCAGTCCGCGGACGGCGCGTCGGACCTCGATCGGGAGTGCCCGTCCGGCGCGGAGCTCGATCGCGGCGCTGTGCAGGACGTTGCCGATCTGGGCGGCGACGGCGCGGTCACCGATGATCTCCTCGCCGGTGCCGTCAAGCAGTTCAGCGATCGTGGAGTAGGCCGCCGCCTCCGCGGCGATCGCGTCGTCGACGGGGATGTTCCGGTCGTATCTGCTCCGGCCGCCCATGCCGCGCCTCCCGCTCGCTCGTCCGAGGGCGCGCGGAGCCCGCCGTACTTCCCTACGACGGGCCACCGCGCGACAATGACTCTAGCGCACGGATCGAACAGATGTTCGTATGGGTCGGTTGGCTTTCGTGTGAACCACGGTCTGTGCCTGTTCGGCGACTCCCGACCTCACGTCTAGTCCACACGCTAGACGCGCTGCGTGTCGGGCTAGCGTCCGAACCATGGGCGTCGAGTTTCCTGTGGCCACGATGGTGGCGCGCACCGGGAACGACCTACCCGACGACGGCCGCCACGCCTACGAAGCAAAGCTCGACGGCTGGCGGTGCGTCGCCCACGTCGGTCGACGGGTGCGGCTGCACTCCCGCCAGCAGCGCTCTCTGACGGGTTTGTTTCCCGATGTGGCAGCCGGGCTCGCCGAGCTGGTCCCAGAGGGAACGGTGCTCGACGGCGAGCTCGTCGCGATGTGCGATGACCGGGCCGACTTCGCCGCTCTGCACTCCGGTCGCGGGCAGCGCCATCTCGTCGCGTTCGACGTCCTCGCCGATCGAGGCCGAGACATCCGCGGGGAGCCGTACCGGGACCGCCGTCGCCGACTCGAGGACCTCCTGGCCTCCGCTCGCGGTGCGCTGCGGTTGATGCCGGCGTCGACCGACGTCGCTGTGGCGCGGGCATGGATGGTCGATCACGGCGGACGTGGAGTCGAGGGTGTCGTCGCGAAACGCCTCGACCACGGGTATCGGCCGAGATCGAGGTTCTGGTCCAAGCATCGGACCCGGCTCTCGGCAGACGCGATCATCGGCGGCGTGATCGGCCCGGTCGAGGCTCCGACCGCGCTCGTGCTGGGCCGCCACGATGATCGAGGTCGGCTGAGGGTGGTCGGTCGCACCGTGGCGCTGCAGCGCCACGCCAGCATGGAGGTCGGCGGCCTGCTGACCCGCGCCCGCGGCCCGCACCCGTGGCCGACGGTGCTGGCGGGTGGACGTCTCGGGCTGCCGGGGCTCGACGACGTCGAGCACACCCCGGTCGACCCCGCCGTAGTGGTCGAGCTCGACGTGGACACCGCGTTCGAGGCGGGCCGGTGGCGCCACGGAGCGAGACTGGTCCGCGTGCGCCACGACCTCGAGGCCGGCGACCTCACCTGACCGACGGCACCTGACGCCGCGAACCAGGCGGGCCGGGAGCAGCCCCACCGAGCGGTGAGGGCTAGGGACTCTGCACCCCGTCCGGGACTGCGATGGTCGATGCCCCGCCTGCCCGCGCCGACGCGGGTGGGATCACCGCGCGGTCCCAGCTGTCGGCTGGCGTGTGGGTGGGGTGATCTCACGCCGGTCGGGCGAGCGCGGTGCCCCGACCCGTCCCGGCACGGGGTGCGGGCGAGCCCCGCCTCACCACCCGGTGAGACCGCCCCCACCCCGGCTGGGTTCACCCCGCGGGTTCGGGGCGTCCTGCGGCTCCACGAGGAGCGCACCGTGTCCATCCACCACCCCGCCCAGCCCACCGACCCGACCGACCAGCCCCGCCCGACGGGCCTGGGTGTCCTGTCCTGCCGCAACGCCGGTCTCGGGGAGATCGTCGACATCCTGCGGGCCCAGCAGGAGGTTAAGCTCGACCTCGTCGCCCCCGCCGCCGACCTGCGCTCCCACGCAGGCCGCATACATGTGGCCGACGCCGCCCACACGTTGACCGTCGACGGCGTCACCCGCGGCGACGCCGTCCTGACCCCCACCGCCGCAGCCGATGGGGACCTGGCCGCCAAGCTGGACATCCCGCTCCCGTATCTGCGGCGGATGCGCGCGACACGGCCGGATCTCTACGACGCCAACGTCAACGGCTGGCTCGCCGAGCGCCCGGACCGCCGGTTCCTGATCCGGGCCCTGCACGACTCGGGGTCGGCGCGGCCGGGTGTGTTGCGGGCGGTGTTGTCGGACTCCTACCGCATCGTGGACAACCTCGACGTCTTGATGACCGCCCTGTCCGGGATCCGCGCCGCCGGGGCCGCGGTCGACATCACCTCCGCGGACCTGACCGAGTCCCGCATGTACGTCAAGATCCGTTCCACCGAGATCGCCGAACACGCCCCCGCCCTGCTCGGTGACTACCGCAGCCCGTTCACCGGGGCCCGCGGCGCCGACAACCCCCTGGTGTGGGCGGGGTTCGTGCTGTCGAACTCCGAGACCGGTGCCGGGGCGTTCACCATCGCCCCGCAGCTGACGGTGCAGATCTGCAACAACGGCATGACGCTGACCAAGCACGTCCTCAAGGAGGTCCACCTCGGTGGGCGGTTGTCCGCCGGGCAGATCACCTGGGCCGCCGACACCCATGCCGCTGCCCTTGAGCTGGTGCTGAAGAAGGCCCGCGACGCCGTCGCGACGTTCCTGGACCGTGACTTGGTCCGCGCCCGGCTGGCGGAGATCACCGCCGAAGCTGGCGTGCCGGTCGCGGCGCCGGTGGAGACGATCGAGCACGTCAGCCGCAAGCTCGCCTTCACCGCCGAGCAGCAGGACCTGATCCTCAACCACTTCCTGCTCGGTGGGGACCCGACCTCGGGTGGGGTGCTGCACGCGGTCACCTCCGCCGCACAACTCCAAGACGACGCCGACACCGCGCACGGCATGGAACGCCACGCCCTCCGAGCGATGGGACTCGCCGCGGCACACGCCGGCGGTCGCTGACCCGGCCCGGGGTGCGGCGCGGTGCCCGATGAGGGTGCCGTGCCGCACCTCGGTCTGGTCGAGTGCCTGCGGTGGCTGGGTTCGGTGGGAAGCCCGGTCGGCGGTGGTGGTGGGTGGGGTTCTCCGGTGATCGGCACAGGTGGATCGCCCGGAGGTCAGCAGAACCGGCGCGGGGCGAGCGGGCGATGAACCCGGCCGACCCATCCCGGTGAGACCACAGGCCGGTCGTGTGGTCGAGCGGCGGTGGGGGAGGGGTGGTCTCACCGGGATGGGCCAGCCCGAACCCCCGCCCGTCCCCTTCGGGGACCCCACCCCCGTCCCGCTGAGGCGGTGCCGCGTTCCACCCGCACCGACCACCGGAGAACCCCATGGCTCACCACCGCGCCCAGCCGATCTTCCCCGCCGAGCTCGACCAGCACGCCTTCGCGGCCATGACCGCTGCGGAGTTCGACACCTTCGTCGACCTCACCGAGCAGCTGATCGCCGAGGCCGGACCCCAGGCCACGCTGGCCGACGCACTCCAGGCCGTCCCCGAGCTGGACCCGCCCTTCTGAGCCCGGCCCCGCCGACTCGTCGAGGCCTTCGGAGGCTCGCCATGACCGCACTCGCCGACCACCAGGACCAGACCCACAACCTGCTGCGCCGCGCCCTCGGGCTACCCACCGCCGGCGGCTACATCTGGGACGGCCAGGACCTCCACGGACCGTGCGAGGCCTGCGGGCGTCAGGCGCAGCTCACGGCCCCACCACCGCTGCCCGAGGGCACGCCCGTCGTCGACCTGGTTCCCGACCCGCACGCCCTGGACACCGCTGCTCGTACGGTCCGGATGCTGGTCGATGTCCTCGACCAGCGCCGCCCGCCGCATCAGCTGCGCGAGCGCGTGCACCCTCGCGTCCTGCGCTACGTCAACGCCCTTCCTTCGGGACACCAGCGGCTCCCACGGAGGCGCCCGACTGCTGAGCCTGCGCGCCGTGCAACCCCATGAGGGTGTCGTCGAGGTGGCGGCCTCGATCCGCCTCGAGACTCGGCGACGGGCGATGGCGGCGTCGTTCGACCTGGACACGGACTACCGCTGGCGGTGTCAGACGATCCGGGTGCTGTGACACCTCGGGGCGCTGGACGGAGCCATCCGCCCAGCGCGCCGCTTGCGCTCGCTACGCTGCGTGTGCCGGGTCAAGATCGCTGGCCGTGGCATCAAACGTGGCATCAACTAGGTTTGATCGGGGCATCCAGAGCCGCTTCAGCCTGGTCCGGTGCCGACAAAGTCGCAGGTAGAAGCCCTAGTTGGTGCGTTGAACGCGCTTTACACCCGAGTAATCGCGAGGTCGGGTGCTGCTTACTTGGCCCGGCACGTCCAAGCACCTCTACTCAAGATCCTCAAGGACGTCCGCGGCGCCGGTGTCTACGAGGTTGCGTCCGAAATACCGATCGCTGGTCATCGAGGGCTTCGCGTGCCCGAGCTGGTCCGCGGCGGCTCGGCTCGATAGTCCTGCTTCGTCCATGAGGGACGCGACCGTCTTTCGGAAGACGTGACTGGTCACCCACTCGTACCCGGCGGCGCCCAGGGCGTCCTTGAGATCTGCTTGTGTGTTCGAAGGGTCGCGGAGACCGCCGGAGGCGGCCGGGAACACGAGCTCGCCCGCAGGATTGGCCTCCTGACGTCGTCGCAGCATCGTCACCGCCCATGTGGGAAGTCGCAGTCCGCGCACCTTCACCTTCGACGAAGCCTCTCGTCTAATCCGAAGCCCCTTGCCTCTTTCGCGAACGACCATTCCGCCGGTGCGGACGGTCCCGGTGTCGAGATCGACGTCGTCCCATCGAAGCGCGCAGACCTCGCCAATCCGGAGGCCGGTGGCGAACATGGCGGAGACCAGGTCAGGGACGTCGCGCCGCCTTGCGGTGTCGTCGTAGGTCAGGAGATTGCGCAGCTGTCGAGCCTGTGGCGCGGTGAGTGCTGTCGGATCCTTCTTCGGCTTGCCGCCTGTGATTCGGGGAGCGTCGCGGACGGGATTCCGGTCTAAAGCGTCGTGACGCAGGGCTACGCCACACATTCCTGACAGGACGGTGCGAACGAGCTTCGCGACGGCCGCGCCGTGGCGCTCTCGCACGGCTTTGAGATGCCGGTCGACGGCTCCGGTGGTGAGCTCGCGGACGCGGAGCTTCCCGAGCGAAGGAAGGACCTGTCTGTCCAGTCGGTCTCGGTACGAGCGCAGAGTGCCGGGGGACTTGTCTTCGTTGTTGACCTCGGCCCACCAGGCCTCGGCGAGGACGTCGACTCGGCTGTCGGGGGTGATCACGGCGTTCCCGTCGATCCTGACACGGTCGCGGAGCGCCTCGGTCAAGGCGCGCTTCGCAGCACTCTCCGTGGCGCCATGCTTCTGGACATCACGCGTGACGCCGTCCCAGTCTCGGTAGAGCGTTCGCGCGTAGCACTGGCCGTTGCGGGTGTACGTCCGGATGTTGCCGTAGGTGCCAAGAGGCATGGCTGGTCGGCCCATACTCCCATCTTACTCCCAGGAAATACCGACAACCGGTGATGAGTCTCCGATGAGCGAGAGAGGACTTGTTGCAGCTCAGAGCGAGTATCGAAAAGCTGTGGCAAGCGTTGAGTGGTGCCTATAGTAACTCGCAGGGTTACTGGTTCGAGTCCAGTCGGAGGAGCTTCTCTCCAGGTCGGCGGTCTTATCTGCTCCGCAGGTACGACTCCTTCGCCCGGATCGTGATGTCGGTCCGCCGCTCGTGTGCCGGGCGCAGTGCTGTCCGATCCTTCGGCTTCGGAGGTTATGGGATCCGGAGCGGCCCCGGCTCGTCGCCCAGGGTCCGGTGACTCGGCTCTCGAGGACCGGGGACCCGGCCGGTCGTGCCCGATGGCCCCCACGTTAGGGCGGACCCGCCTGGGCCTCGACTGTCGGACCGGCCCGTGCCAGACGCCCCGCGGGCGCCGCCTCGCGATCAGGCGGCGGCCTGGGGGATCCGCTGGGTGGCCGTCGTCGGGACGGGGGCGCGTCCGAGCCGGGCGGTCACCGCGGCGTAGGCCGGTGCGATCGCGTCGTACCGTGGCGGGTGTCGCGCAGGTATCGGGGCCTCGGTCACCGGCGCAGCCGACGAAGGCCACCCCGCCGGGGCAGGGTCCAGCCGTCCGACCCGCCGTCCGGTCACGGGAACCGGATGGCGAAGGCGACGACGTCGTCCGGGGCGTCCGGGGCGAGGGTGGCGAGGGTGCGGTCGACCAGCTCCTGGACGGGCAGCTCCCGCAGCCGGGGGAGCAGCTCCACCAGTGCCTCGGTGCCCTCGTCGATGTCGCTGCCGCGGTGCTCGACGAGTCCGTCGGTGTAGAGGAACAGCGTGGCGCCGGAGGGGATGTCGCGCTCGGAGTCCGTGCGGGCGATGCCGGCCAGGTTGGCGAAGCCGAAGAGCGGGTCGTGTCCGGCGAGCAGCTCGACGGTGCCGTCGGACAGGAGCAGCAGCGGCGGCGGGTGCCCGGCGTTCGTCCAGGTCACGTGCCAGGTGCCCGCGGTCTCGACCAGCCGCGCGAGCACGGCGGTGCCCGCGGCGCCGATCGCCAGGCCGAGGTTGGCGGACTCGAACGCCCCCAGGATCGCCGACGGCGGGCCCTCCGGCCGGTCCCAGGCGGTCTGGCGCAGCATGGACCGGACCTGGCCCATCACGGTCGCGGCGTCCAGGGCGTGGCCGATGATGTCCCCGGCGGTGACGACGAGCGCCCCCGGGACCGCGATGGCGTCGTACCAGTCGCCGCCGACGTTCTCCCGCGAGTCCGCGGGCGCGTACCGGGCCGCCATGCTCAGCCCCTCGACCACGGGCAGCGTGGTGAGCATGGCGTTCTGCATCTCGTGCGCCACCGCGACGCGGTGGTGGAGCAGCTGGGCACGGGCCAGCGCCTGCCCCGCGTACCCACCGACGGTGGCGAGGGTCAGCAGGTCCTCGGGCCCGACGACGTTGGGGACCTCCCAGCCGAGCACGATCGACCCCACCGGACCGGCGGGCCCGGGCAGCGGCACCGCCACCACCGAGTGCAGCCCGAGGTGGCGCATGATCGACACGGTGGCGGGCGGGTGCAGGGCCGCGACGGCGGTGCGGTCCGCATAGTGCACGATCGACGCCTCGCGGATCGCCCGTGCCGAGGGCAGCTCCCGGTCCAGCGCGGGGGAGTACCCGGGGGCCAGCACGACCGGGTCGTCCTGCAGCCGGATCGTGCCGCCCTGCTCGTCGAGCACGACCGCGCCGACGTACGCGGGCCGCAGCGCGCTGCGCACGAGATCGCGGATCCCGGTCAGGACGCTCTCGACGGTGTCGGTGTGGGTGAAGGCCTGCGAGGCCAGCAGCAGGGTCCGGGTGCGGTCGAAGGAGCGCTGCTGCGCCGCCTCGACGCGGTCCCGCCGGACGCCCTCGCGGTCGGCGTCGTACGAGGCCAGCCGCAGCCGCAGCTCACCCGAGCAGGCCGCGGCGATCCGGCGCAGGTGGGCCAGCTCGGCGTCGGTCCACTCCCGGGGGACGGTGTCGATCGCACAGAGCGAGCCGAGGACGTGGCCCTCGCCGTCCGTCAGGGGCATGCCTGCGTAGGCGATGGCCCCCAGCTCCGCGATCGCGAGGTTGTCCCGGACCAGGGGATGCTCCCGGGAGTCGGCGACGACGAGGGGTGCGGCCGTCTGCACCACGTGCTTGCAGAACGAGTGGCTCAGCGGCGTGGACCGTTTGGTCGCCCACGGCTCGGGTAGCCCGGTCATGCCCGGGAACACCTGAAGGTCCGTCTGGACGAGGGAGACGAGCGCGACCGGGACGCCGAGCAGCTCGCGGACCCACACCGCGTACTCGTCGAGGCGGGCGTCCGGCTCGGCGGTCAGGCCGGACCGCTGCAGGGCGCGCAGGCGCCGCGGGTCCTCGACGTCGATCGTGTGCTCCTCGGTCTCTCGTGGCGGATCGGCCGTGGCCTTCCCCGACGAGACGGCCGTGGAGACGAGCTCGCCCCCGACCCTCTCGCTGCCATCCTGCGGGACCGGGTCCGCGGCGGCATCTCGTGCCCGAGCACGGTACTCGTCCCGACCGACCAGGTGATCCACGGTGGACGGGACCGGGCGGTGCGCTCCCCAGGCACCGCCCGGCCCCTCGAAGACCCGGACGCGGTGGTCCGGATCGAGTGGGTGGGGTTCGCGCAACCTCGGCTCGTGGCCTCCGCCGACCCTGTGCGCCGGTGGGAGGAGGCGTCTGCAGGGGCCGCCGGCATCGCGGGCGACGTCGGAAAGGATAAGCCCGCGACACGACGTCCGCGTTCGGCCGAACGGGTGGGGGTCGGCCCGACGCTGTCGGGCCGCGCCCCGCCGGTCCGTCTCGGGACGACGTCCGCACCGCCCCCCGCCGGGCGTCGTCCCGGTGCGCTGCCCGGTTACCCTGGAGCCTCGGGTCGAAAGGGGAGTGCAGTGGCGGTCGGCGAGTCCGACGGGGCGGCGGGCCGGGTCCTCGCCGAGGCGAGGCGGCGGCGCTCCTTCGCGGTGATCAGCCACCCGGACGCGGGCAAGTCCACGCTCACCGAGGCCCTCGCGCTGCACGCGGACGCGATCGACTCCGCGGGCGCCGTGCACGGGAAGTCCGGCAGGCGCGGCGTCACGAGCGACTGGATGGAGATGGAGCGCGCCCGCGGCATCTCCGTGTCGTCGGCGGTGCTGCAGTTCGAGTACGGCGACGCCGTGATCAACCTCCTGGACACCCCCGGCCACGGCGACTTCTCCGAGGACACCTACCGCGTGCTCGCGGCGGTGGACGCCGCGGTCATGCTGCTCGACGCCGCCAAGGGCCTCGAGCCGCAGACCCTCAAGCTGTTCGACGTCTGCCGCTCGCGCAAGATCCCCGTCCTCACCTTCGTCAACAAGTGGGACCGCCCCGGCCGCGAGGCCCTCGAGCTGCTGGACGAGGTCGAGCAGACGATCGGGCTGCGGCCGATGCCGCTGACCTGGCCGCTCGGGATCGCCGGTGAGCTGAAGGGCCTGATCGAGGTCGCCACCGGCGAGTACACGAAGTTCACCCGCGCCGCCGGTGGGGCCACCCGGGCGACCGCCGAGGTCGTGGCGCCCGAGGTCGCGGCCGCGGACGAGCCCCAGTTCTGGGCCACCGCGCAGGACGAGATCGCCCTGCTGGACGAGATCGGCGCGAAGTTCGACGAGAAGGACTTCCTCGCGGGCACCGCCACCCCGGTGCTCTTCGGGGCGGCGCTGTCGAACATCGGCGTCGCGCGGCTGCTGGACGCACTCGTCGAGCTGGCCCCGCCGCCCGGCGAGCGGGAGGACGCCGAGGGCCGCCCGCGCGAGCTGGACGCGCCGCTCTCCGGCCTGATCTTCAAGGTGCAGGCGGGCATGGACAGGGCCCACCGGGACCGGATGGCGTTCCTGCGCATCAACTCCGGCCGGTTCGAGCGCGGCATGGTGCTCACCCACGCCGCCACCGGGAAGCCCTTCGCGACCAAGTACGCGCAGTCGGTGTTCGGCAACCAGCGCACCACCGTCGAGGAGGCGTTCCCCGGGGACATCGTCGGCCTGGTCAACGCCAACGCCCTGCGCCCGGGGGACAGCCTCTACGCCGCCCAGCCGGTGACCTACCCGCCGATCCCCAGCTTCGCGCCCGAGCACTTCTCGGTCGCCCGCTGCGCGGACGCGGGCAAGACGAAGCAGTTCCGCCGGGGGATCGAGCAGCTGGACGGCGAGGGCGTCATCCAGGTGCTGCGCTCGGACCGCCGCGGCGACCAGGCACCGGTGCTCGCGGCCGTCGGGCCGCTGCAGTTCGACGTCGTCGCGGCGCGGATGGAGTCGGAGTTCAACGCCCCGATCCGGCTGGAGCACCTGCCGTACCAGATCGCGCGGGTGACCGACGAGGCCGGCGAGGCGGCACTGTCGAGCCAGTCCGAGTGCGAGGTGCTGACCCGGTCCGACGGGGTGAAGCTGGCGGTGTTCAGCAACAAGTGGCGGATGGACGTCGTGATCCGCAAGTTCCCGGACGTCCCCTTCGAGCCGCTGCTGGCCGGTACCGTCACGGAGTGACCTGGCGGAACTGGGCGGGCAACCAGCGCACGTCGCCGGTCCGGACCGTCCTGGCGGGCTCCGCGGCCGAGGTCGCCGAGGCGGTCGCCTCCGCCGCCGCGGAGGGACTGCGGGTCGCCGCGCTGGGCTCGGGGCACTCGTTCAACGGGATCGGGGTGCCCGAGGGCGTCGCGGTCCGACCGCCGAGCGGGCCGGGGATCGTCGTCGACGGCGACTGCGTCACGGTCCCGGCGGGGATGACCCTGCGTCGGCTCAACGCCCTGCTCGCCGAGCACGGCCGCGCCCTGCCCAACCTCGGCGACATCGACGCCCAGACGGTCTCCGGGGCCCTCGCCACGGGCACCCACGGGACCGGCGCGACCTACCGGGGCATCGCGGCGCAGGTCAGGGGCTTCGAGATCGTGCTCGCCGACGGCGCGGTGGTCCAGGCGGACGGCGACCTGCTGCGGCTGGGCCGGATCGGGCTCGGGGCGCTCGGCGTCGTCACGGCGGTGACCCTGGAGACGGTGCCCGCGTTCCGGCTGCACGCCCACGAGTCCGTCGTCCCGCTGGGCGCGGCGCTGGAGCTCGCCGCCCTGCCGGACGACCACGCCGAGTTCTACTGGTTCCCGCACACCGAGGTCGCGGTGCTCAAGCGCAACAACCGCACCGAGGCGACGGGGCCGGTCCGGCGGCTGCCCTGGGTGGCGGACGAGCTGCTCGGCAACGTCGGGTTCGCCGCCGTGTGTGCGCTCGCCGACCGGGTCCCGGCGCTGGTCCCGCGGCTCAACCGGCTGTTGGCGGCGCAGATGCCCGCGGGGGAGTACGTGGACCGCAGCGACCGCGTCTTCTGCTCGCCGCGGCGGGTGCGGTTCCTGGAGATGGAGTACGCGGTGCCGCGCGAGGCGCTGGGCGAGGCGTTCGCCGGGCTGCGCGCGGCGGCGGAGCGGCACGCCCGCGCCGTGACCGTGCCGGTGGAGGTGCGGCTGACCGCGGCGGACGACGTGCCGCTGTCGATGGCGTACGGGCGAGACAGCGCCTACCTGGCCGTCCACGTGCACGCGGGACAGCCGCACGCGGCGTACTTCGCCGCCGTCGAGCAGGTGATGGCCGGGTTGGAGGGGCGACCGCACTGGGGCAAGCTGCACACCCGCACCGGTCCCGAGCTGCGGCGGGTGCACCCGTCACTGGCCGAGTTCGCGGCGGTGCGGGACCGGATCGACCCGGAGGGCCGCTTCCGTTCCGCCCACCGGGACCGGTTGCTGGAGGGAGACGGTCGTCTCAGATAGAGACGTCGCTTGGCTGTTAGCCCCGCCGTAGGTCACCATTAGACATGGCTAACAGGCGGGTTCGGCAGCTCTCCCGCAGCTGCCTGGTGCCGTCCCGGCGGTCCGCAGGAGTGCCGATGTCACCTGGTCCGAACGTGCGGCTCGTCGCCGCGGGCGCGGTGCTCATGGTCCTGTTGTCCGTCGCCTCGCTGGTCGCGGTCGGCGCCGGGGCCCCGGCGGCGGCCTTCCTGCCGCTCGCCGCGCTCGCCCTGGCCGTGCGCCCTGCGCTCGTCCTGCACGACCGGCGCCGCCGCCGTGCGCCGCGCCCGGTCGTCCGCGCGCGACGGGTGTCCTCGCTCCACTGAGGAGGCCACGTCATCAGCTTTGATGACGGTCTCACTCGAACGGACCACCGTCGTCACACTCGGTCCGTTTCGGCAACACGATCGTCACGACTCGGCAATCCGTTCGGGGGTCGGGCTCACGCACGCTGGCGCGTGCACACGAGCCGGAAGCAGAGGACCCCTCCATGAGTGGAAATGCCGCGCGCCTGCAGGCGATCTCGGCCGTCGAGGCCTACGCACCGCCCGCCGTCAGCTTCGTGCCGGGGGAAGCGCCGGGGGAGATCTTCGGCGAGAACGTCTTCAGCAAGTCGGTCATGCAGAAGCGGCTGCCCAAGTCGGTCTTCAAGTCCGTGATGGCGACGATCGAGCGGGGCGCCAAGCTCGATCCCGTGGTGGCGGACGCGGTGGCGTCGGCGATGAAGGACTGGGCCCTGGAGAAGGGCGCCACGCACTACGCCCACGTGTTCTACCCGCTGACCCACCTCACCGCCGAGAAGCACGACAGCTTCCTCGAGCCGACCTCCGAGGGCGCGGCGCTGGCGGAGTTCGCGGGCAAGACGCTGATCCAGGGCGAGCCGGACGCGTCCAGCTTCCCCAACGGCGGCCTGCGCAACACGTTCGAGGCCCGCGGCTACACCGGCTGGGACATCACCAGCCCGGCGTACGTGCTGGAGAACCCGAACGGCAACACGCTCTGCATCCCCACCGTCTTCGTCTCGATGACCGGTGAGGCGCTGGACCACAAGACCCCCGTGCTGCGCTCGCAGCAGGCGATGGGTAGGCAGGCCGAGCGCATCCTGACGCTCTTCGGGACCCAGACCTCCGAGCACGTGGTGTCGTTCTGCGGGCCGGAGCAGGAGTACTTCCTGATCGACCGGCACTTCTTCGTCGCCCGCCCGGACCTGCTGAACTCGGGCCGGACGCTCTTCGGCGCGAAGCCCGCCAAGGGCCAGGAGTTCGACGACCACTACTTCGGCGCCATCCCCGAGCGCGTGCTGGGCTTCATGATGGACACCGAGCGGGAGCTGTTCCGGCTCGGCATCCCGGCCAAGACCCGGCACAACGAGGTCGCGCCCGGCCAGTTCGAGATCGCGCCGATGTTCGAGCGCGGCAACGTCGCGAGCGACCACCAGCAGCTGCTGATGACCACGTTCAAGACGATCGCCAAGAAGCACGGCCTCGAGATCCTCTTCCACGAGAAGCCGTTCGAGGGCGTCAACGGCTCGGGCAAGCACGTCAACTGGTCGCTCGGCAACTCCGAGCTGGGCTCGCTGCTCGTCCCGGGGGACACCCCGCACGAGAACGCGCAGTTCCTGGTGTTCTGCGCGGCGGTCATCCGCGCCGTGCACAAGTACGCGGGCCTGCTGCGGGTGTCGGTCGCCTCGGCGACCAACGACCACCGCCTCGGCGCCAACGAGGCCCCGCCCGCCATCATCTCGATCTTCCTCGGCGACCAGCTTGCGGACGTGTTCGAGCAGATCGCCGAGGGCTCGCTGAACGGGTCGAAGGGCAAGGGCGCCATGCAGATCGGCGTCGACACCCTGCCCGTGCTGCCGACGGACCCCGGCGACCGCAACCGCACCAGCCCGTTCGCCTTCACCGGCAACCGCTTCGAGTTCCGCGCGCCGGGCTCGCAGCAGACCGTCGCGGCCCCGATCACCACGATCAACACGATCATGGCGGAGGCGCTGGACCACTGCGCCACCGTGCTGGAGACCGCGGTCGCGGCCGGGACGGACTTCGACACCGCCGTCCAGTCGCTGCTCAAGGACCTCATCACCGAGCACGGCGCGGTCGTCTTCAACGGGGACGGCTACTCGGAGAAGTGGCAGATCGAGGCCGCCGAGCGGGGCCTGCCGAACCTGCGCACCACGCTGGACGCGGTGCCGGAGCTGATCTCCGACTCCGCGATGGAGCTGTTCGCGAAGTACGGCGTGTTCAACGAGCGCGAGATGCACTCGCGCTACGAGATCGCGCTCGAGCAGTACGCGCTCACGATCGGCGTCGAGGCCAAGCTCACGGCGGAGATGGGCAGCACCCAGATCCTCCCGGCCGCCGTCCGGCACCAGACCGAGCTGGCGCAGAACGTCGCGACCCTCAAGGCCGCGGGCGTCGAGGCGGACACCGCCGCGCTGATCGAGGTCACCGAGCTGGTCGGGGCCCTGAAGGGCGCGCTGGCCACGCTCAAGGCCGAGCTCGCCGACCACAGCGCCGAGAGCACCGTCGCCGAGGCCACGCACGCGGGGGAGAAGCTGCTCCCGGCGATGGCCGCGGTCCGCGAGGCCGCGGACGCGCTGGAGTCGGTCGTCGCGGACGACCTGTGGCCGCTCCCGACCTACCAGGAGATGCTCTTCATCCTCTGACGTCCCACCCGTCCAACTCGTCCGACCCGGACGCCGGAGGTGGGGGACTCGCGGGATCGTCGCCCGCGAGTCCCCCACCTCCGCCCGCCGAGTCGGGGCGCCGGTAGCGTCGGTCGGGTGGCGCGCCGGACGAGCAGGACCAAGTCGACCAAGACCGAGCCGGACCGCCCCGATCTGCCCACGTCCTTCGATCCCGCGCCGCCCCCCGAGGACGGCGACCTGTGGGACGGCGTCGAGGCCGGACCGGAGACCGAGTTCCCCGAGCACGTCGCGGACCTGCGGTGGCACGAGTGCCGGCTGCGCGGGGTGAACCTCGCCGGGCGGACCCTGTCCGGCCTGCACTGCCGGGACACCGAGTTCATCCAGTGCGACCTGTCCGGCGCCGTGCTGGACGACACGGTGTTCACCCGCGTCACCTTCACCGACTGCCGCTTCACCGGCACCGAGCTCAACGGGGCGGGCCTCAACGACGTCCGGCTCCAGGGCTGCCGCGCCGACCTCGTCCGGCTGCGCATGGCCAAGGGCACGTTCCTGCACGTCGAGGACACCGTGCTGCGCGGCGCGGACCTCTACCGCTTCACCGCGCGGGACTGCGCCTTCCTGCGCTGCGACCTCACCGACGCCGTCCTCGAGGACGCCCGGCTCGCAGGCACCGACCTGCACGGCTCCACCCTGGAGTCGATCCGCGGCCCCCTCGCCCTGCGCGGCACCCGGATCGGCCCGGACCAGCTCGTCCCGGTCGGCGCGATGCTGCTGGCCGCCCTGGGCGTGGAGATCACCGACTAGCGTGGGGACCCCGACAGGATCGCGGAGACGCGCTGGCGGCTGACCCCGAACAGCTTCCCGATCCGGGTGATGGAGACGTCCTCGTCGTGCAGGGCCCGGGCCTCCTCCCGGCGGAAGCGCCCGCCGACGGTGCCCAGGTCGTCCAGCGCCCGGGAGACGGCCTCGACGACCAGCGGCCGCTCCTCGCGCTGCACGATCTCGTGCCAGCTCGACCCGGCGGTGCGCAGCCGGTCCAGCTGCGCCACCCGCTCGCGCGCGCGGGCCAGCTCGGCCATGGTGCGGTCGAGCTGCGTCCCGAGCTCGCGGAGGGCGTCGAGCGCGGGATCGGTCATCTCCGTCATCCTCAGCGCAGCGCCGTGAGCGCGCCCGCCACCGGCTTCCAGCGCTCGGCGTAGGCGGCCAGCTCGGGCCCGTCCCACGCCGAGTCGATCAGGTAGAGGCCGGGCAGCGCGCAGGTCCCGCCGATCTCGGACAGCACGGGCTTGAGCGTGAGGTCCGGGGCCAGGGCGTGCGTGGGCCCGCCGCCGAGCATCAGCGGCACGGCCACGACGCCCTGCAGCCCGGTCCCGCCCTCGAACTGGTCCAGGAACAGCTTGAGCAGACCGGTGTAGGTCGCCTTGTAGGTGGGGCTGGCGAAGACGACCAGGGACGAGGCCTGCACGGTCTTCTTCGCCGCGGCGACGGCCTCGTCCCCCCAGCCGAGCAGCCCGGGGCCCAGCTCGGACAGCTCGATCACGTGGTCCGGGGCCGCCCCGGTCAGCTTCTCGGCCAGCGCCACGCCTGCCTCGGTGGTGCGGCCTGCGGCCTTCGGGTTGCCGACGACGACGGTGACGGTCACTTCGCTGCTCCTGCCTCGGGGGTGCGGGGTCCGGCGACCAGCATTCCATCCCCGAGGCCCGCGAGCGCCGTCCGCCGACGCACGCCACGCGCTCGTCGCAGCACCTTCGGTGGGGTCCGTCCGGCCGACCTGCGCCTCCCCGGGCCTCGACACGCCCGGGAGTCGAGGGCCGACCAGCGACGCCCGCCGCTCGGCGCGGCACCCACCCCCCGTCCGTGCGCGCACGTCACCCGTTTGAGACGGTGGGGCCGTCCCGCTCCCTCGTACGCCCAGGAGACACGCACGTGAAGAACTTCGGACGCGCCCTCGGCAAGTTCAGCTCGGGCCTCATCCAGGCGCTGGGCATCCTCGGCGGCTGGAACCGCGGCCGCACCCGCTGATTGGCCGGACCCGGGTCGGGGTACGGACGGGCATGGTCGCCGTCCAGCGCGTGGTCCGCACGCGCACCCCGCTCGAGTCCGTCGTGTCCTACCTCGCCGACTTCTCCCACGCCGAGCAGTGGGACCCCGGTACGAAGTCCTGCGAGCGGCTGGACTCGGGCCCGCTCGGTGAGGGTTCGACCTGGCGCAACGTCTCGGTGTTCCGCGGCAACGAGACCGAGCTGACCTACACCCTCGTCACCCGCACGGCGGACCGACTGGTCTTCCGGGGTGAGAACAGGACCGTCACCTCGACGGACGATCTGCAGTTCACTGCCGTCGGCGGCGGCACCGAGATCACCTACGCCGCGAACCTCGACTTCCACGGGGTCGCGAAGCTCGCCGCCCCCTTCCTGAAGGCGGAGTTCGAGCGCCTCGGCGACGAGGTCGAGAGGACCCTCCCCGCCGTGCTCGACGGGCTCTCCTGACCCATCCGGCCCAGGGCGGCGTTACCAGCAGTTTTCCGATCCCGACGACTGGGTTTCCGCATGCCCGGACCCCCTTGACAGCGGCCCCCTCGTGGCCTCACCGTGTTGCGCGTCGTGCTGAACGTTTCGCAGAGCGCATTGATCAGCACGCGGACCACGCCTGTCACACCGGCATCACGAGGACGCGGCACATGATCTACGCCTGCCAGCTCTCCGACCTCCCTCCGGGCGGGTCCCTGCGGCTCACCGACCTTCCCGGCAGCCCGCCGGTGGCCCTGTTCCACACCGAGGACGGCGAGCTGTTCGCCGTCGACGACACCTGCACCCACGCGGACGCCTCGCTGGCCGAGGGGTTCGTGGAGGACTGCGCCGTCGAGTGCCCGTTGCACGCGGCGATCTTCGATCTGCGCACCGGCGAGGCGGACGGGATGATCGCGACCCACCCGGTGCGCACCCACACCGTGGTGGCCTCGGAGGGACAGGTCTACCTGCAGCTCTCCGAGGCGATCCCGCACCTGCCCGCCGCCGCCCGCCGCGCCGCCGCCTCATGACGCCTCGGGTCGTGGTCATCGGGTCCGGCGTGGTCGGGGCCGCGGTGGCGGACGAGCTGACCGAGCGCGGCTGGACGGACGTCACCGTGCTGGACCGGGGGGCGCTGGCCCTGCCGGGCGGGTCGTCGTCGCACGCCCCGGGTCTGGTGTTCCAGGCCAACCCGTCGCGGACCATGGCCCGGTTCGCGCACTACACCGTCGAGAAGCTGTCCTCCCTGGACGTCGACGGGCAGTGGTGCTTCAACCGGGTCGGCGGGCTGGAGGTCGCGACCCTGCCCGAGCGGGTCGCCGAGCTGTGGCGCCGCCAGGGCTACCTCGCCTCCATCGGGGTGGACGCGACGGTCGTGGGGCCGGAGGAGTGCGCCCGCCTGCACCCGCTGGTGCCCGCCGAGAACGTGCTGGCCGGCCTCCACATCCCCACCGACGGCCTGGCCAAGGCCCCGCGCGCGGTCGAGGCCCAGGCCCGGCGGGCGATCTCCCGCGGGGCCCGGTTCCTGGGGGAGCAGCGGGTCGTCGAGGTGATCCAGGAGGGCGGCCGGGTGACCGGCGTCCGCACGGAGGCGGCCGCCGCCGGCGGGCGGGGAACGGACACCTTCCCCGCGGACCACGTCGTGCAGTGCACCGGGTTCTGGGGCCCGCTGACCGGCGCGCTGGTCGGCCTGCCCACCCCGCTGCTGCCGATGGCGCACCAGTACGCGCGCACCGCGCCCGTCCCCGGGCTCACCGACCTCGGCCCGCGTGAGGCGCAGGCGCCGATCCTGCGCCACCAGGACCGGGACCTGTACTTCCGCGAGCACGGCGAGCGGCTGGGGATCGGGTCCTACGCGCACCGGCCGATCCCCGTGGACCCGGCGAACCTGCCCACGCACACCGACATGCCGTCGTCGTTCGACTTCACGCCCGCGGACTGGGAGCCCGCCTACGCGGACGCCCGCGCGCTGCTCCCGGCGCTCGGGGGCGTCGAGATCGAGCACGGCTTCAACGGCGTCTTCTCCTTCACCGCCGACGGCATGCCGCTGCTCGGCGAGCATCCGACGCTGAGCGGCTACTGGGTCGCCGAGGCCGTGTGGGTCACGCACTCCTGCGGTGTCGCGCGCGCCCTGGCCGAGTGGATGGTGGACGGCCACCCCTCGCTGGACGTCCACGCCTGCGACCTCAACCGCTTCACCGAGGCGCAGCGCAGTCCGTCCTACGTGGAGCAGCGCGCCAGTCGGAACTTCGTCGAGGTCTACGACATCCTGCACCCGCTGGACCCGCCCGCGGCGCCGCGCCCGATGCGGACCTCGCCGTTCCACCTGCGCCACCGGGAGCTCGGTGCGGTGTTCACCGAGGTCGGCGGCTGGGAGCGTCCGCTGTGGTTCGCCGCGAACGCGCCGGCGCCGCACCCGGAGCGGGAGCCCTGGGCCGGTCGGCACTGGTCGCCGATCGCGATCACCGAGGCCCTCGCGACCCGCGAGTCCGTCGCGCTCTACGACATGACGCCGCTGACCCGCGTCGAGGTCGCCGGCCCCGGCGCCTGCGCCTTCCTCGACGGCCTGACCAGCAACAAGGTCGACGTCGCGGTGGGCCGGGTGGTGTACACCCTGATGCTCACCGAGGCCGGCGGGGTGTTGAGCGACCTCACCGTGACCCGGCTCGGCCCGGAGCTGTTCCAGGTCGGCGCGAACGGCGAGGTGGACGTCGACCGGTTGCGTCGGCTCGCCCCGGCAGGCGTCTCGGTCCGGGACGTCACGGCCGGGACCTGCGGACTCGGGCTGTGGGGCCCCCGGGCGCTCGACGTGCTGTCCTCGGTCTGCGACGACGACCTCTCCTTCGGCTACTTCCGCGCGAGGACGATCCACGTCGGCGCGATCCCCGTGCTCGCCCTGCGGGTGTCCTACGTCGGCGAGCTGGGCTGGGAGCTCTACACCTCCGCGGACCAGGGCCTCGCGCTGTGGGACACGCTGTGGGCCGCAGGCGGGGAGCACGGCCTGGTCGCCGCCGGGCGGCACGCCTTCACCAGTCTGCGGATCGAGAAGGGCTACCGGGCCTCGGGCGTCGACATGACCAGCGAGGATCTGCCTCTCGAGGCCGGGCTGGCGTTCGCGGTCAAGCCGGGGGAGTACCCCGGTGCCACCGCGGCCACCGCCGAACCGCGGCGCAGGCTCGTCCCGTTGCAGCTCGACCCGCGGCACGTCGTCCTGGGGTCCGAGCCGGTGTTCGCGGGCGAGGACTGCGTCGGGTACGTGACCAGCGCGGCGTACGGCCCGAGCGTCGACGCGTTCCTGGCCTACGCCTGGCTGCCCGTGGACCTCGCGTCGCCGGGGACGGTGGTCGAGATCCAGTACTCCGGTGAGCGACGAGGGCGGCGGCTGCCCGCCGTCGTCGTCGCCGAGCCCGTGTTCGATCCCGAGGGCAAACGCCTGCGCCCGTGACCACCCCGATCTCCCGAGCCCCCGGAGTCGTCCCATGACCATGCTCGACCCCGCAGCGCCCCAGACCGGCAGTCTGGTGCCGACGCTGCCCGGTCACTGGTACACCGATCCCGCGATCTTCGCGGCCGAGCAGGAGCGGATCGTCGAGGCGGGGTGGGTGTGCGTGGCGCTCGCCGCGGACCTCGACGCCCCCGGCGCCTACCGGACCGTGCAGGTCGGGCGGGAGTCCGTCGTCGTCGTGAAGGGGCGGGACAAGGCGGTCCGCGCCTTCTTCAACGTGTGCAGACACCGCGGCGCGCAGCTGTGCGTCGAGCCCGCGGGGCAGGTGCGCAACAAGCTGCAGTGCCCGTACCACGCCTGGACCTACGACCTGACCGGCAAGCTGATCGCCGCCCCCAACCTCACCGAGATGCCGGACGTCGACCGGTTCGCCAACGGGCTGGCCGCCGTCGCGGTGCGGGAGTGGATCGGCTACGTCTGGGTGTGCGTGGCGCCCGAGCCGCCCTCGTTCGAAGACGAGGTCGTCGGGGCCGTGGTGACGCGGCTCGGGGACGTCGAGTCGATCGACCACTACGGCGTCGAGAACCTGCGGCTCGCGCGGCGGATCGGCTACGAGGTGCAGGCGAACTGGAAGCTGATCGTCGAGAACTTCATGGAGTGCTACCACTGCGCCACGATCCATCCGGAGCTCACCGAGGTGCTCCCGGAGTTCGCGGACGGGTATGCGGCGCAGTACTACGTCGGCCACGGGGCGGAGTTCGGGTCCGGGGTCGAGGGCTTCACCGTCGACGGCTCGGCGGGCCACGCCCGCATCCCCGGGGTGTCGGCCGACCAGGACCGCAGGTACTTCGCCATCACGATCCGCCCGGGCGTCTTCGTGAACCTGGTACCGGACCACGTGATCGTGCACCGCATGACGCCGCTGGCCCCCGACCGCACGCTCGTGGAGTGCGACTGGCTCTTCCTGCCCGAGGTGGTGGAGTCCGGCGCGGACGTCGACCGCAGCGTGGAGCTCTTCCACCGCGTCAACAGCCAGGACTTCGCGGCGTGCGAGCGCACCCAACCGGCGATGAGCAGCCGCGTCTACGCGAACGGCGGCAACCTGGTCCCGAGCGAGCACCACATCGCCGAGTTCCACCACTGGGTCCAGTCCCGTCTCGCGTGAGATCAGCACCAGCGCTGTCGGGCCATGATCGAACAGCGCTGGTGCTGACCTCAGCCGGGATCAGGCGTGGGCGCGGCGCTTCGGGAGGAGGTGGGCGACGGCCACGACGAGCGCGCCGACCACCGCGCCGACCACGGCGGAGAGGGCGGTGTTGATGAGCCAGCCGAGGAACCCGCCCAACGGGCCCGTGGCGTCCTGCACCAGCAGCTCGACGTGGTGGACGAACCCGTACGGCGGGTGGAATCCCAGCTCGTCGACCCCGACCAGCAGGATGTGCCCGCCGACCCACAGCATCGCGACGACGCCGACGGCCGACAGCACGGCCAGCACGATCGGCATGGCCCGCACCAGCCCGCGGCCCAGCGCGCTCACCGCGCCGGACTCGCGCCGGGCCAGGACCAGTCCGAGGTCGTCCATCTTCACGATCAGGGCGACGACGCCGTAGACGAGCGCGGTGATCCCGATGGCGACCAGCACGAGGATGATCGCGCGGGCGAGGAACGCCTCCGAGGCGACCTCGTTGAGCGCGATGACCATGATCTCGGCGGAGAGGATGAAGTCGGTCCGCACGGCGCCGGAGACGACCTTCCGCTCGTGCCCGGCGGGGTCCGCGGCGGCCTCGGCGTTCTGCTCCTCCGGCGCGGGCTCGTGCCCCGAGAGCTTCTCCCAGATCTTCTCCGCGCCCTCGAAGCAGAGGTACAGCCCGCCGACCATGAGGATCGGCGTGAGCAGCCACGGCGCGAGCCAGCTCAGGAGCAGGGCCACGGGCACGATGAACAGCAGCTTGTTGCGCAGCGACCCGACCGCGATCCGGCGGATGATGCTCAGCTCGCGCTCGGGTTCGAGGCCCTGGACGTAGCGCGGGGTGACGGCCGCGTCGTCCACGACCACCCCGGCCGCCTTGGCGCCCGCCCGCCCGGCCGCGCCCGCGATGTCGTCCAGCGACGCGGCGGTGATCCGCACGAGCGCCGCGACGTCGTCCAGCAGCGCGAACAGGCCGCTCACCGCGGCGGCTCCGGAATCGTCACGAAACGGAGCTTACGGGGTGGATGTCCCGATGCTCCTCATTCCCACCACCCCAGCCGGCGGCTGATCTCCGCGGACGCGTCCACGACGGTGGGGGCCAGGGTCTCGAGGCGCTCCGGGGGGAGGCGGTAGCTCGGCCCGGCGAGGGAGAGGGCCGCGACCACGCCGCCGGTCTGGTCGCGGATCGGCGCGGCGACGGCGTTGAGGCCGGTCTCGTACTCCTCGACGACGGTGGCGTACCCGCGGTCGCGCACCTGCTCCAGCTCCGTCTCCAGTGCGTTCCGGCTGTCCAGCGTCCGCCCGGTGAAGCGCTCCAGCTCCAGGTCCTTGAGGATCGGGCCGAGGTCGGCGGCCTCCAGCCAGGCGATCAGCGCCTTGCCGCTCGACGTGCAGTGCAGCGGGGTGATCCGGCCGATCCAGTTGTAGGACAACACCGTCGACGGCCCGCGGGCCTGGTGCACGTTCACCGCCCACGGCGCCTGCAGCACCGCGATGTTCACGGTCTCGCCGAACTCCAGGGCCAGCCGCTCGCACGCCTCGCGACCCATCCGCGTGACGTCCAGCCGCCCGGAGACCGCCCCGGCCAGTGGGATCAGCCCGAAGCCGAGGGTGTACTTCCCGCGGTCCGCGGCCTGCTCCACGAGCCCGCGCTCCTCCAACGCACCGAGCAGCCGGAAGGCGGTGGACTTGTGCACGTCCAGCTCCGCCGCGACCTCGCTGACGCCCGCCTCGCCGCGGCGCGCCAGGATCTCCAACACGGTGATGGCGCGATCCACGGACTGCACGCCCCCGTCACGGCTGCGCTCCGTGTTGCTCATGGCGAAACTATACGCAGCCATCCGATGTCGGCGCTTGACCCCGAAGCATGATCGGGAGGACTCTCCTCCGCGTGCCCGACCTCTTCATCGACGGCGAGTGGACCTCCGGCTCCGGAGGATCCGCGCAGGTCGTGAACCCGTACGACGCCTCCGTGGTGCGCACCGTGGACCAGGCGGGCGCCGCGGACGTGGACCGGGCGGTGGCCGCCGCGCGCCGCGCCTTCGACGGCGGGCCCTGGCGGTCGGTCGAGGCGCCGGAACGCGGTGCGCTGCTCCGCCGGATCGCGGACCTCCTCGTGCGGGACAAGGAGGAGATCGCGCACACCGAGACCCTCGACACCGGCAAGACGCTGGTCGAGAGCCGGATCGACGTGGACGACGTCGTCGCGGTGTTCCGGTTCTACGCGGACCTCGCGGACAAGGACGCAGGCCGCCTGGTCGAGACCGGGCAACCGGCCGTCGTCAGCCGGGTGGTGCACGAGCCCGTCGGGGTCTGTGCGCTCGTCACGCCCTGGAACTACCCGCTGCTGCAGCTGTCCTGGAAGGTCGCGCCCGCCCTCGCCGCGGGCAACACCATGGTGATCAAGCCGAGCGAGGTCACCCCGCTGACGTCGATCGTGCTCGTGAGGCTGTGCGCGGAGGCCGGGGTCCCGCCGGGCGTGGTGAACATCGTGTTGGGGGACGGGCCGACGGTCGGCGCCCCGCTGACCGAGCACCCGGACGTCGACATGGTGAGCTTCACCGGCGGGCTCGCCACGGGGAAGGCGATCATCCGGGCCTCGGCGGAGACGGTGAAGCGCACCGCGGTGGAGCTGGGCGGCAAGAACCCCAACATCATCTTCGCGGACACGGACTTCGAGCTCGCCGTGGACTACGCGATGCTCGCCGTCTTCCTGCACTCCGGGCAGGTCTGCTCGGCGGGCGCGCGGCTGATCGTCGAGGACTCCCTCGCCGACGCGCTGGTGGCCGAGGTCGCCGCACGAGCCGCCAGGATCCGGTTGGGGAACGGACTGGAGGAGGGCGTCGAGGTCGGCCCGATGGTCTCCGAGGCCCACCGCGCCAAGATCGAGGGCTTCGTGGCGAGTGCCCGGGAGGAGGGTGCGACGATCGTCTGCGGCGGTGCGCGACCGTCGGACCCCGCTCTGCAGAAGGGCTTCTTCTACCTACCCACGGTGATCACCGGCGTGACCCGGGAGTCCCGGGTGATCCGGGAGGAGACGTTCGGCCCGATCCTCACCGTGGAGCGGTTCACCACCGAGGCCGAGGCGATCGAGCTGGGCAACGACACCGAGTACGGCCTGGCGGGTGCGGTGTTCACCCGGGACATGGGGCGCGCGCAGCGGGTCGCGGCCGCGCTGCGCCACGGCACCGTGTGGATCAACGACTACCACCCGTACGTGCCCGGCGCGGAGTGGGGCGGGATGAAGCGCTCGGGCAACGGGCGCGAGCTGGGCTACGCGGGACTGCACGAGTACCAGGAGACCAAGCACGTCTGGCAGAACACGGCACCAGAGCCCCAGCGGTGGTTCAAGGGCTGACCGCTCGTCCAGCACGGTTCCAGCACGGCCCCTTCCAGCACGCGGAGGTACCCGGCGATGAGCACGACCGACGACGACCAGGGCGGCCGGGAGTCCGACCACGGGCTCACCGAGTTCGGGTACACCCAGTCGCTGGAGAGATCGATCGGCAGGTTCGCCAGCTTCGCGGCGGGCGTCAGCTACATCTCGATCCTCACCGGCACCTTCCAGCTGTTCTACTTCGGCTTCGGCCTCGGCGGGCCGGTGTACTGGTGGTCCTGGCCGATGGTGTTCGTCGGGCAGCTCACGGTGGCGCTCTGCTTCGCCGAGCTCGCGGGGCGCTACCCGGTGGCGGGCTCGGTCTACAACTGGTCCAAGCGCCTCGCGGGCCCGACGGTCTCCTGGCTGGCCGGGTGGATGATGTTCACCGCGTCCGTGGTCACCCTGGCCGCGGTGGTGCTCGCCTACCAGGTCACGCTGCCGCAGCTCTGGTCCGGCTTCCAGCTCGTCGGGGACGGCACGGGGGACACGGACTTCGGGTACAGCGCGGTGATCTGGGGCGCGATCCTGATCCTGTTCACCACGATGGTCAACGCGTTCGGCGTGAAGCTGATGGCCCGGATCAACTCGGCGGGGGTGTTCATCGAGCTCATCGCGGCGGTCCTGCTGGTGGTCATCCTCGCGTTCAACATCGTGAACCCGCCGTCGGTCTTCTTCGACACCAAGGACATCGGGGCCGGGCAGCCGGGCGGGTACTTCGGGGTGTTCCTCGTCGCAGCCATCGCCTCGGCCTACGTGATGTACGGCTTCGACACCGCAAGCTCGCTCGGCGAGGAGACCGTCGACCCCCGCAGGACGGCGCCGACGGCGATCCTGCGGGCCGTCATCGCCTCGTTCGTGATCGGCGGGCTGATCCTGCTGTTCAGCATCATGGCCGCGCCGAACCTCGACGACCCGGAGCTCGGCAAGACCTCCGGCGGGCTGCAGCTGATCGTGCTGCAGGCGCTCGGCGGGCCCCTGGGCAAGGTGTTCCTGGTCTGCATCGTCGTCGCGATCACCGTGTGTGCGCTCGCCGTGCACACCGCGGGCATCCGGCTGATGTTCGCCATGGCCCGCGACAACGCGCTGCCCGCGGGCGCCCGCCTGGCCAGGATCGACCCCAAGCGCAAGACGCCCGTCATCCCCGCCATCCTGATCGGGGTGGTCGCGGTCCTGATCCTGGCCGTCAACATCGGCACCCCGGCGATCTTCACCGCCGTCACCAGCGTCGCCGTGATCATGATCTACCTGGCGTACCTGCTGGTCACGGTGCCGATGCTGGTGAAGCGTCTGCGCGGTGAGTACCCCGGCCCCAGGACCGACCGGCGGTACTTCTCGATGCGCGGGCTCGGCCTGCCCGTCAACGTGGTCGCGGTGTTGTGGGGTGCGGCGATGGCGATCAACCTGGCGTGGCCGCGCACCGAGGTGTACGGCGAGGGCGTGCTGAGCTGGATCGCCTTCCTCTTCATCGGCGCGGTCGCCCTGGTCGGGCTGGCGTGGTTCCGGCTCAAGGGACGGCACACGCTCGGGACGCTGCCCGAGCACGTGGCGACGCGGATCGAGCAGGAGGCTCCGTAGATGCAGTTCGACTACGTCGTGGTCGGGGGCGGGTCGGCGGGCTGCGCGCTCGCCGCGCGGCTCTCCGAGGACCCCTCGGTGACCGTGTGTCTGCTCGAGGCCGGGCCGTCCGACGTGGGCGATCCCGCGATCCTGCGCCTCGAGGACTGGATGTTCCTGCTGGACTCCGGCTACGACTGGGACTACCTCGTCGAGCCGCAGGAGCACGGCAACTCGTTCCTGCGGCACGCCCGCGCGAAGGTGCTCGGCGGGTGCTCGTCGCACAACTCGTGCATCGCCTTCTGGACCCCGCGCGAGGACCTGGACGAGTGGGCGTCCCTGGGGTGCGACGGCTGGTCCGCCGACTCCTGCTGGCCGCTCATCCAGCGCCTGGAGACGAACGACGGGCAATGGCGTGGACCCGCCCACCACGGCCACGGCCGCACCGGACCGGTGAACCTCATGCAGATCCCGCCGGACGACCCGTGCGGCGTCGCGCTGCTGGAGGCGTGCGCGGGCGTCGGGCTGCCGACGGTGCGGTTCAACGAGGGCGTCACGATCACCGAGGGCGCGGGGTTCTTCCAGATCAACTCCCTGCCCGACGGGACGCGCGCATCGGCGTCGGTCAGCTACCTGCACCCGGTCATGGGCTCGCGGCCCAACCTCACGGTGTTGACGGACTGCTGGGCGTCCCGCGTGCTCTTCGCCGGGACCCGGGCCACCGGCGTGGAGTACCAGGAGGGCATCGGACCCGGCAGACGCGTCGTCTCGGCGGGCCGCGAGGTGATCCTCTCCGCGGGCTCGATCGACACCCCCAAGCTGCTCATGCTCTCCGGCATCGGGCCCGCGGACCACCTGCGGGACTTCGGGATCGACGTCCTCGTCGACGCTCCCGGCGTCGGCTCCAACCTGGACGACCACGTCGAGGGCCTGGTCATGTGGGACGCGGCGCGGCCGATGGTCACCCGCTCCACGCAGTGGTGGGAGATCGGGCTGTTCCACCGCACCGAGCCGGGCCTGGACCGGCCGGACCTGATGATGCACTACGGCTCCGTGCCCTTCGACCTCAACACGGTCCGCTGGGGCTACCCGACCACGGACAACGGCTTCTGCCTCACCCCGAACGTCACCCGCGGGCGGTCGCGGGGCACGGTCCGGCTGCGCAGCAGGGACTTCCGGGACCGGGCGCGGGTGGATCCGCGGTACTTCACCGACCCGGACGGGCACGACATGCGCGTGATGACCGAGGGCATCCGGCTGGCGCGGCGGATCGCCGAGCAGCCCGCGCTGAAGGAGTGGATCACCCGGGAGCTGACCCCGGGCCCCGACGCGGTGACGGACGACGAGCTGGCCGACTACATCGTCAGGACCCACAACACCGTCTACCACCCGGCCTGCACGGTGAAGATGGGTCCGCCGACGGATCCGCTGGCCCCGCTGGACCCGCAGCTGCGGGTCCGGGGGGTCGACGGGCTGCGGGTGGCGGACGCGAGCGTGCTGCCGTTCCTGCCCGCGATCAACCCGAACATCACCACGATGATGGTGGGGGAGAAGTGCGCGGACCTGCTCCGCTCTGCGTAGGCTTCCGCGGGTGGCGGAGCTGACGCTCGAGGAGAAGGTGTTCCTGTTGTCCCGCAACCCGACCACGGGCCGGGACCGGGCGACGTACGGGATCGACGCGGCGCTGGGCGGGGCGGTCCTCATCGGGCTGGCGCGGCGCGGCTGCATCCGGGTCGTCGACGGGCGGGTGAGCCGGGAGGACGCCCCCGGCCCCGCCGACCCGCCGCACCGCGAGGCCCTGGCGCTCATCGAGTCCGACCCGAAGGCGCGCAAGGCGCGGCGCTGGGTCGAGGTCCTGCCGCGGAAGCTGGCGCTGCAGGAGCGGATCGGCGTCGCGCTCGCCGAGAAGGGTCTGGTCTCGGACGGCCGGTCCCGGTTCCTCGGCTTCACACAGAAGAAGTTCCCGCGCACCGAGACCGGGGACGAGGTGGTGCGCCCGCTCGAGCGGGTGGTCGTCGACGCGCTGACCGGCCGAGACCTCGCCCCGACCGAGGACACGAAGCTCCTGGCCTCCCTGCTCGCGGTCTCGCAGCTGCTCAACCGCTTCGTCGAGGGGCCGGAGCGCAAGGCGGCCCGCAGGCGCGCCAAGGCCTTCACCGAGGAGGAGCCCCTCAACGACGCCGTGGCCGCGAGCGTCAAGGCGGCCGAGGCGGCGATCATGGCCACCATCGCCGCCGTCGCCGCGTCCGGCAGTGCGGGCGCCGGCTCCTGACCCGGATGTCCCCCACTCCCGACACACGAAGCCCCACGGTCGGCCCGCGTGTCGGACAGCGGGGGTCAGGAGCGGCGGCGGGCCAGGCGGATCCTCGTGATCCGCCTGCCCTGGAAGTCCGCCTCCGCCACGCACTCCTCGGCCCGACCGCCGCTGGTCAGGCGCATGGTCCAGGTGACGCGGTCCTGGGCGATCTGCTTGCGGGAGGAGTCGATGCGGATGTCTCGACCGAGCAGCTCGGTGACGAAGCCGTGCAGCTTCTCGGGATCGCGCTCGCCGCCGTCGAACGGCGGGAACGGGGGCTCGGAGATCAACGCCGCCCCGGGCGCGGCCAGTGCCAGGAGGCCCTCGGCGTCCCGGGCGGCGAACGCCCGCTCGAAGGCCAGCGCGCCGACGAACCGGTCCACCTGCGCCCGGCCCTCCTTGATCAGCCTGCGCAGGAACCGCGGGTCGCGGTTCAGCTTGGACGCGGGGCCCAGGCGCCGGGGGAGGACCCGGCGCGGCAGCTCCAGGACCCGGACCACGACGTGCCGGAACGGGCCGCCCGGCTGGAGCCTGCCCTCGTCCAGCAGCCGGTCGACCTCCTCGATGAACCCCAGCTCCTGGTAGAGCGAGAGGTTGCCCGCCAGCTCGTTGCGGCGGTCGGCGATCTGGACCAGCGAGCGCGGCTCGCGGTCCATCGCCGTCGGGTTGATCTGGATGACCCAGATCTCGTCCGGCTCGACGTCGAGCAGGTCGCGGACCGGCGGGTTCTGGGAGAACAGCCCGTCCCAGTAGGTGCCCCCGTCCGTGCGGACGGCGCGGAAGAGGTTGGGGATCGCGGCCGAGGCCAGCACGCTGTCCGGGGTGATGCGGTCGCGGTGGCTGTCGAAGGCGCGGAAGCGGCCGGACAGCACGTCGACCGCGCCGAGGACGAGCAGCGGGTGCTCGCGGTCCAGGTCGGCGGTGATCGAGTCGAAGTCGACGTGCCGGGACAGCAGCGCGCGGAAGGCGTCCGCCCCGCCGAAGGCGGCCGGGATCGCGTACGGACTGACCCCGGGCAGCACGTCGAGGTTCTGCAGCACGCCCGCGGAGACGAGCCAGGCGTTGGCCAGCTTGTCGAGCGGCCCGCTGGCGGCGTTGTCCATCCAGAACCGCTCGAGCGCCGCACCCGCTCGCGCGCGCTCCCCGGCGCGCAGCGCCTGCCACCCGAGCAGCGCGCAGATCGCGCCGCCGGACGTGCCGGACAGCCCGACGATCTCGTAGCGGGACAGCTCCTCGGACTCGAGCAGCCCGCCGAGGACCCCGGCGGTGAACGCGGTGTGGCTGCCGCCGCCCTGGCAGGCGATGGCGACGCGGCGCGGACGCCGGGATTCGGTCACGGGACGTGTCTACCCCGCCGAGGTCAACGGCGCGTTGCGGAGAGACCGAAGGCACGCGGCAACACCGTGGCCGCCTCCACCAGCGACGGCCCGTACCAGGTCAGCAACCGGCCGCTGACCAGCACCGACGGCGCGGCGAACGCCTCCGGCCCGTCCTCGGCGGTGAACAGGTACGGCTCGTCGGGCAGCACGACGAGATCGTGCGCGGGCAGCTCCGCCGGGTCGAACCGCGGGTAGCGCTCGGGGGAGTCGGCGAGCACGTTGTCGATCCCCAGCCGGGCGAGCACGGCCCCGGTGAAGGTGTCCGAGCCGCAGGCCATCCACGGCTTGCGCCAGATCGGCACGACCGCCCGCCGCCGCTGCGCGGGCTCGGGGAAGGACCACAGCGAGCGCGCCTCGTCCAGCCACGGGACCGAGGTGAGCCCGCAGGCGGCGAGCATGCGCCCCAACGAGTCCAGCCCGCCGTCGACGGTCCGGATGTCGGTGACGTACACCGCGAGCCCGGCCTCGCGCAGCCGCGCGAGGTCGGCGGGCCTGTTCTCCTCCTGGTTGGCCAGCACCAGGTCGGGCTCCAGCCCGACGATCGCCTCGACGTCCGGGTTCTTCGTCCCCCGGATCCGCGGGACGTCCAGGTCCGCGGGATGGGTGCACCAGTCCGTCGCGCCGACGAGCAGCGTGCGGTCCGTGGCCGCGACCGCCTCCGTCAGCGAGGGGACGAGCGAGACGACCCGCCCGACCCGCTCCGGCAGCGCGATCCGGGTGCCCTCGTCGTCGACCACTGAGCCGCTCACCATGTCCACCACGCTCTCACGTCGCGAACAACGGTGCCGAGCGGCCGAGCACGAACTCCCGCAGCGCCCGGGCGGGCGCACCGGTCCGCCGCTCCCGGGAGCGGACCAGGCCGATCACCCGGACCGTGCGCGGGGACGTCACCGGCAGCTCGACGACGCCGGGCGGCGGCCCGTGGTGCGACACCGGCACCAGCGCCACCCCCAGGCCCGCCCCGACGAACCCGCGGACCGTGGCGGAGTCGGCCGACTCGAAGGCCAGTCGCGGGGTGAAGCCTGCCTCGCGGCACCAGCGGTCGATCGAGGCGCGCAGCCCGTTGCCGGGGAGGTAGCCGACGAACCGCTCACCCGCCGCGTCGCCCAGCGCGACGGCGGGCGCCGCGGCCAGCGGATGGTCGGCCGGGACCGCGAGCCGCAGCTCCTCCTCGCCCAGCGGGTCCGCGGCGAACGCCGCCTCGTCCGGCAGCGGCGAGGTGAGAGCGAGATCGGCGTCGCCCTCGCGGACCCACTGCAGCAGTGTGTGATGGGGCGCCTGCAGCAGGTCGAACCGGATCCCGGGCCGCACCGCGCGGAACTCGCGGACCAGCCGCGGGACGACCTCGGTCCCCAGCGTGGGCAGGAAGGCGAGCGTGACCCGGCCCCGCACGCCGTCGACGTCCCCCGCCAGCTCGTGGGCACCGGTGGCCAGCTCGGCCAGGGCGCGTTCGGCGTGCCGGAGCAGCGCCCGGCCCTCGCGGGTGAGTCGGACGGACCGCCCGGAGCGCGCGAACAGCGGCGTCCCGATCTCGGCCTCGAGGCGGGCGATGCCGCGGGACAGGGTGGACTGGGGCACACCGAGGTCGTCCGCCGCGTGCGTGACGTGCTCCGCGCGCCCCACCGCCACGAACCAGCGGAGCCGGGGTGCCAGTGCGGCCAGCACGGTGTCCTCATCCATCTCCACATCCATTTCTGCATCCATTTCTGCATCATTGCACTGCCACAGATGCATTGGACGCATGACGCCGTGGCTCG
Source organism: Pseudonocardia xishanensis (assembly GCF_039541715.1). Taxonomy (NCBI): domain Bacteria; kingdom Bacillati; phylum Actinomycetota; class Actinomycetes; order Pseudonocardiales; family Pseudonocardiaceae; genus Pseudonocardia; species Pseudonocardia xishanensis. The sequence goes on along the minus strand of NZ_BAABGT010000102.1, from coordinate 28,068 downwards.
TACGGTGCTTGGCGATGACAACGACCGCGGAGACCCCGATCAGCCATGAACGCGGCACCCCCGGGTACCGACGGCTGGGCCTCGCCATGTGGTGCACCGGTCTCGCGACGTTCGTGCTGGTCTACGCGGTGCAGGGGCTGCTGCCCACGCTCGCCGCCGAGTTCGGGGTCTCCTCCGGCACCTCGAGCCTCGCGCTGTCGGCCACGACGCTGACGCTGGCGCTGGCGATCGTGCCGCTGTCCGCGGTCGCCGAGTCGTGGGGCCGGGCCCGGGTGATGACGGCGGCGCTCGCCGCCTCCGCCCTGCTCGGCCTGCTCGCGCCGCTGGCCCCGACCTTCGCGGTGCTCGTGGGGATCCGGGCGCTGCAGGGGGTCGCGCTCGCCGCGCTGCCCGCGTTGGCGATGTCCCATGTGACTCGCGAGGTCGCGGCGCGGCACCTCGGCGGCGCGGTGGGGCTGCTGATCGCGGGCAACACCATCGGCGGGCTGTCCGGGCGGATGATCGCGACCGCGGTCGCCGACCTGGCCGGATGGCGGGTCGCCCTGCTGGTGATCGGCCTGGTGTCGCTGGCGTGCACGGTCGCCTTCCGGCTGCTGCTGCCGCCCTCCCTCGCCCCCGCGGCGCCGCCGGTGCGGCTGCGCGAGATCGGGCGTCCGATCCTGCGGCACCTGCGCGACCCGGGGCTGCTCCGCCTGTTCGGCATCGCGTTCCTGCTGATGGGCGCGTTCGTGAGCGTCTACAACTTCCTCGGCTTCCGGCTGCTCGCGGCGCCCTTCTCGCTGCCCGCCGCGCTCGTCGCGCTGATCTTCCTCGGGTACCTGTTCGGGTCCTACGCCTCGACGGCCGCCGGTCGGCTGGGGGACCGGTTCGGTCGCCGTCGGGTCATGTGGGTCGGCATCGCGATCGCCGTCGCGGGGGCCTGGCTGACGGCGCCGGACCGGCTCCCGACGGTCCTCGCCGGGCTGATCCTGGTGACCGTCGGGTTCTTCGCGGGGCACTCGCTGGCCAGCAGCTGGGTGGGGCGGCGGTCGTCGATGCTGGTGGGCGGCTCGCCGGCGATCGCGTCCTCGCTCTACCTGTTCGGCTACTACGCGGGTAGCAGCATCGGCGGGAGCCTGGGCGGGGTGGCCTTCGACCACGCCGGGTGGCTGGGCGTGGTCGGCTACACCTCCGCCCTGCTGCTCGGCGCCCTCGCCCTGGCCCTGCGGCTGCGCCGCATCCCGACCCCGGCGACCCACTAGGACCGGGTGACGCCGGTCGGCGGGGACGTCTCGCGCAGTGCCCCCCCCGGTCGCCGTCGCGCGCCGCGACCCGGCCGAGGTGGGGGGAGGGGTGGGTGGCGGGTCGAGTCGGGCCGCCGATCCGGCAGGGCTACAGCAGCGTGTCCAGGGCCGCGTGCACCTCGGCGAGGGTGGGGCGGGCGGTGGGATCGGTGAGCAGACACCCGTCGAGCACGCTGGCCACGCGGACGGGCAGCCTGCGGCGGGACCGCAGCCGCGGGGCGGCCTTGAGCAGCTGCGGGTAGATCCGGGCGAGGTCGGCGCCGGGGTGCGTGGAGTCGGTGCGGGAGATGCTGTGCGAGCCCGTGGCCTCGCGGTCCTCGACGCCGTCCGGGAACGGGCGGACGCCGGCCGCGGCCTCGTGCAGGACCACGCCGACCGCCCAGACGTCCGTGGCGGGGGTGACCGTGCCGCCCAGGATCTGCTCGGGCGCCATGTACCGGGCGCTGCCGACCTCGGCGGGTGCGGGCCCGGGGGCCCGGGCGAGCGCCAGGTCGATCACCCGGGTGACCCCCGCGCTCACCACGATGTTGCTGGGCTTGACGTCGCAGTGCACCCGGCCGCGTTCGTGCAGGTAGCGCAGGGCCGAGCCGAGCTGCTGGCCGAGGTGGGCCAGCGCGGTCTCGGGGAAGCGGCCGTAGCTCTCGATCGCGTCCGACAGCGTGCCGCCGGGCAGCGACTCCAGGACGAGTACCGGCGCCGGTCCGCGCTCGGAGACCAGGTCCAGCAGCCGCACGATGTACGGGTGGCGCAGCGACCGCAGCAGCTTGGCCTCGCGCAGCAGGGCCCGGCGGGTCCGCGGGTCGCCGACCAGGTCCGGCCGGAGCACCTTCGCGACGGTGTGGCAGTGGTGGACGTGGCTCCACGCGTCGTAGGTGTCGTAGTCCTCGCCCCGGCGCAGGTGCTGCACGACGGTGTAGCCCGGCGCGATCTCCGCGCCCGCGCCCAGCGGCGCGGGTCCGTCCGGCGCGGTGGCGGGCGCGGCGTGTCTGCCCGCCTCGGGCGCCGACGCCTCGAGCGGCGCGGCACTCACGGCGACCACCCGCCCGTCATCGGATCCCCCCGCGCCGAACGCCCCCTACATCCCCCATGTCCCCGATCCTCCCCTGTGTGACGCGCCCGGGCACTCCGGACGGTGTCTCGGCCGCGCCGAACCGGCGGATGGCTGCGACGTCCGGTCCGGGCCGTTCGCCGCGGGGGAGGGGTCCGTCTGCGGACCGTCCGTCACAGGCGACAAAGGGCGACCGCGGCCGGAGGTGCGGCAGGGCACCCGTTCGGGGTATCAGGCGGCGCGGGTGGTCGGCTCGACGTCGATCACGGTCGCGGCGGCCGTGGCGGGGAGCGCCGCGGGCCGGGTCGCGGCCCGGTGCAGCAGGATCCGGCGGCGGAGCACCCGCGCGGCGAGCGCGGCGACCAGCCCGAGCACCGCGAGGGCGGCGCCGGTGGCGACGATCGGGGCGATCCCCGCGTCCGGGAAGACGGCCATGGTCCCGAAGGACAGGAACGGCCACCAGAGCAGCGCCCGTCCCGGACCGTGATGTGTCCATTCCCGATGTTCCGCCGCCATGCTCGGCGTTTACCCCGTCCGCGGCCGGTTCATGCCGGCAGAGTGCGTCCCATGACCCTCTCCGACGGCCTTTCCGACGACGCTGTCCGAGACGCCCTCGTCGCCGAGAACGCCCGGCTGGCCGAGCTCGTCGCCACCGCCGACCACGCCACCCCCGTCCCCACCTGCCCCGGATGGGACCTCACGAAGCTGCTGCGCCACGTCGGCCGCGGACACCGCTGGGCCGCGACGATGGTCGCCACCCGGGCGACCGAGGTCCTCGACCCGCGCGAGGTCCCGGGGGGCAAACCGCCCGCGGACCTCGACGGCATCGTGGCCTGGCTGCGGGCGAGCGCCCGGGCCGTGCCCGACGCCGTCGACGCGACCGGGCCGGAGGTCCCGGTCTGGACCTTCACCGGCCCGAAGCCCGCCGCCTGGTGGATCCGCCGCCGACTGCACGAGGAGACCGCCCACCTCGCCGACGCGCAGCTGGCCCTCGGCCGGGAGGTCGACCTGGCCCCGGAGCTCGGCGCCGACGGGCTGTCCGAATGGCTGGACCTGCTCGCCGCGCGGCCCGCCGAGATGCTGCCCGCGGACGTCACACTCCACCTGCACGCCACGGACGTCGACGGGGAGTGGACGATCCGCCCCACGGACACCGGGATCGCCTGGGAGCCGGGCCACGCGAAGGGCACCGCGGCCGTCCGCGGGCCCGCCGCGCTGCTCTACCTCGCCCTGCTGCGCCGGGTCCCGCTGGCCGATCCGCGGCTGGCGGTGTTCGGGGAGGAGAAGGCCGTCTCGGCATTCCTGGACGCGACACCGTTCTGACGGCGCGAAATCGTCGGACCCGCGCATTAGCATGGAGAACGTGTCCAGGGAACCGCTCCGTCGGCCGCTCTCCCGCGAGGTGATCGTGGAGACGGCGATGGACGTGCTGCGCAAGGACGGCGTCGAGGGCCTGTCGATGCGCAGGCTCGCCACCGAGCTCGGCACCGGCCCGGCCACCCTGTACGCGCACGTCGCGCACAAGGAGCAGCTCGTCGGCCTGCTGTTCGACGAGGTGGCCGCCGAGATCCCGCTGCCGGAGCCGGATCCCGCGCGCTGGCGGGAGCAGGTCACCCGGCTCTGGGTGGACACCCGCTCCACGCTGCTGCGCTACCGGGACATCGCGCGTGCCTCGCTGGGCGCCGCGCCTGCCGGGCCGCACGCCGCGGCCGTCACCGAGGTGACCATGCGGCTGCTGCGGATGGGCGGGGTGCCGGACCGGTCGATCGCCTGGGCGGTCGACGTCGTGGGCCTCTACGTCGCGGCGAGCGCGGTCGAGGGGGCCACCGAGGGGCGCAGGCGTGAGTTGGGCCGCGAGCCCGGCCGCCACCACGCGGGCGAGCTGGCGGAGCTGGTCGCCCGGCTGCCCGCCGAGCGGTTCCCCACCGTGGTCGCCGTCCTGCCGCTGATCGCCGAGGGCTCGGACGAGGAGCGGTTCCGCTTCGGCCTCGAGCTCCTCGTGAACGGGCTAGCGCAGCTCGCCGACCAGTAGGTCCATCAGCAGCCCGTCGTGCCAGGTGCCGTCGGTGCCGCGCTCGTACTCCCGCAGCACCCCCACGCGTCGGAACCCGACGCGCTCGTAGCTGCGGATCGCCTTGACGTTGTCGGCGGCGGGGTCGATGACGATGCGGTGGTGGCCGCGGTCGTGGAACAGGTGGCGGGCCAGCGTGCGCACGGCGTCAGCGCCCAGGCCCTGGCCGTGCACCCGCGGGGCGAGGGCCACGTCCACGCCTGCGTGCCGGTACTGCGGGTCCTCGTCCTCGTCGAACATGATCAGGCCGACGGTCTCGCGGAACGCCTCGATCGCGAAGACCTGCGGCCCGAGCAGCTCCCGGCGGACCCGGTCGAGGTCGTAGTCCGGCCACCAGCGCGCGACCTCGGGCTCGGTCAGGACCGCCAGGAACTCCTCGGCGTGCCGCGGTTCGGTCGGCCGCAGCACGACGGTCTGGCCCGCCAGGGCGCCGGAGTCGTCCGTCGTCTCCTCGCGCAGCGCGTGGCCCAACGAGCTCATGTGTCCTCCACGGTGAGGGGGTAGCGCGCCTGCTCGGTCAGGGACGAGGCCGAGCGGGGCTTCTCGAACACGACGTCCGCGCGCCTGCCGTGGACGAGCAGGGTCGCGATGTGGTTGCCGAACAGCGGACCGCCGAGCTTGGTCCAGCTCGCCTCGGCGGGCGGGGCGCCGTTGTGCGCGGCCCAGGCGCGGGCCCACCGCGCCGCCGGACGCGACCAGGCGAGCCGGAACGCCACCCGGATCGCCGGGGGCACCTGGTTGTGGACCGGCGAGCACACCAGCTGGTGGACCTGCGCGGCGCCCGCGGGACTGTCGGGCAGGGTGGCCCGCGCCGCGTAACTGTGGTGCACGTCACCGGACAATACGCTGACGGTCGCGGGGCCCGACTCGGCGGCCCGGCGGACGAGCGTGGTGAGCCGGTCGAAGGACGTCCGGAAGGCGGGCCAGTGCTCCATGTCGGCGGCCTGGCGGATCGTCTCGCCCCACCGGCCGAGCAGGCCCGGCTTCGTCGCCGCGGCCTCGTTGACGGTCTCCAGGTCACCCAGCGCGGGTGCCAGCAGCCAGGGCACGGAGGTGCCCAGCAGCAGGTGGTCGACCTCCCCGGGGGCCGTGGCCTGCTCCTCCACCCAGGAGAACTCGGTCTCGCCGAGCATGAGGTGCGCGCCGTCGTCGAGGATGCGGCCGTTCCGGGAGTCGATCATCACCAGCCGGGTGCGGCCCATGTCCCAGCGGAAGCTGAACCGGACGCCCTTCTCACCGTCGACCTCGGCGTCCGCCCGGTCGGCGAGCTCGACGAGCTGCGGCCAGACGTCTGCCTCCGCGCCCTGCATCTTCTGCCAGTCCGGGTCCGCCGCCAGCTCCTCCGGCGAGAGGTTGCCCAGGTGCTGGTACACCCAGTACGAGCCCAGCGCCGACCGGATGCGGTCCTGCCACCAGCTGGTCGCGGCCATCTCCCGACGCCACGCGGCCGAGGTGTTCCAGTCGTCCCGGACGTCGTGGTCGTCGAAGATCATCGCGGTGGGGACGGTGGAGAGGATCCAGCGGATCTCCGGGTCGATCCACGAGTCCCGGTAGAGACCGACGTACTCGTCGTAGCCCACGATCTCGTCGTCCGGCCACTCGGTCGGCCGGTCCACCCGCCCCGCGATCCGACGGCGGGTCTGCGGCGTCAGCTCGTCCGCGTAGACCTGGTCGCCGAGCAGCAGGAGGGCGGTGGGCCACTCCTCCGGCGGGGTGCCCGCCATCCGGGCGGCGTAGGCGTCCAGCGCGTCGATGCCGTACTGCGCCGCCGTCCTGCGGTCCGCGACCTTCACGTACCGGCAGGAGCCGAACAGGATCCGCCCCGTCCCCGCGCTCCGCGGGCCGCGGGTGGGGATCACGCTGGCCGGGAACGGGCTGTGCGGCAGCGGCCAGCCGAGCTCGCCGTCCACCCGCACCTCGTAGGGGATCCGGCTGTCCGGCTCCAGGCCCGTCACCGGCACCACCGCGTAGTGGTGCCCGCAGACTTCGAACGTGCGGGCGGAGCAGCCCAGCACCTCGACGGTCGCGGCGGCGGCGGTCTGGACCCAGACCGTCGCGGTGGTCTCGCCGACGTGGCGCAGGACGGGGCCGAGGAGCAGTGTCACGTCGTCACGCTAGTGCGCGAGGGCGAGCAGCGCGGCCCCGATCTTCCCGGCGTCGCTGCCGAACGAGCTGGGCAGCACCGGCGGCAGCGGCCGGACCTGCGGGGCGTAGGCGAACTCTGTCGCGGCCTCGCGGGCGGGGGTGAGCAACAGGTCACCGGTGTCCACCACGCCGCCGCCGATCACCACGGCGTCCAGCTCGAAGATCGTCGTCATCGTCGCGATGCCGATTCCGAGCCAGCGGGCGAGGGTCTGGAACAGCTCGACGGCCACCGGGTCGCCCTGCTGCGCCGCCTCCGTGACGAGCTGGCCGGTCACCGGCACCCCACGCTCACGGGCCAGACTGGCGATGAGCCCGTCCGGGTCCGCCGCCGCGGCCTCGCGCCCGGTGCGGGTCAGCGCCGTGCCCGACGCGAGGGCCTCGAGGCAGCCCCGCTTGCCGCAGCCACAGGGCGGCCCGTTCGGGTCGACGACGATGTGCCCCAGCTCGGCCCCGAACCCGTGCGGGCCCCGGTAGATCTGCCCGCCGAGCACGATCCCGCTGCCCACGCCGGTGCCCACGGTGATCAGGATCATCTCGCGGTAGAGGGTGTCGCCGAGCAGCGCCTCGGCCAGCCCGGCCACGTTCGCGTCGTTGTCGACGACGGCGGGCAGGCCCGTCGCGTCCTCCAGCTCGGCGCGGATGTTCCAGTCGCGGTACTCGTTGTTCGGCGCCCAGAGGATCCGCCCGCTCGGCCACTCCACCGTCCCGGCAGCCCCGACGCCGACCGCCGTCACCTCGGAGCTCTTCTCCCGCAGCGCCTCGGTCATCCGCAGCAGCAGGGCCGTCATCGTGGCGGCGTCCGACGTCTGGGGGGTCGGCTCGGTCAGCTCCGCGACCACGGTCCCGTCCTCGGCCACGACGGCGCCCGCCACCTTGGTCCCACCGATGTCCAGCCCGATCGCGTGTCTCGCCACGACGGCATGATTCCAGACCTCCGCGCCAGGTGGAGGTTTGCCGTTTCCCGGCGTGGGGAAAGCCGCCTCATGCCTCTGTTGCGTCGTGTGGCCCGACCCATGCTGGCCGCTGTGTTCATCTCCGGTGGCGTCAACACACTGCGTCAACCCCAGGCGCACACCGATGCCGCGAAGCCGGTCCTCGACTACGCCGCCCCCGCCATCGACAAGGCCGTGGAGCTGTCCCCGCTGGACAAGCGCCCGGACAACGAGACCCTGGTCAAGGCCGAGGCCGCGGTCAAGATCGGGGCGGGCACCCTGCTCGCGCTCGGGAAGCTCCCGCGGACCTCGTCGGCCCTGCTCGCCGCCACCCTCATCCCGACCACACTGGCCGGACACCGCTTCTGGGAGGAGTCGGACCCCGACACCAAGGCGGCCCAGCAGATCCACTTCCTGAAGAACGTCAGCCTGCTCGGCGGGCTGATGATCGCCGCCGCGGACACCCACGGCAAGCCGTCGGCCGCCTGGCGGACCCGCAAGGCCGCCGAGGCCGCGTCGGCCGCGATCGCGGCCCGCGCGGACGCGCTGTCCGACACCGTGTCCCACGCAGGCGAGTCCGTCTCCGGCCTGGTCTCCGGGCTGGGCGGGACGAGCTCGTCGACGGGCTCCGACCTGGCGGGCAAGGCCTCCGCGCTCACCGAGTCGATCAGCGAGACGATCGCGGACAAGGCGCCCGTCGTGAAGGCCCGCGCCGCCGAGCTCGGCGCCGCGGCCTCGGACAGGGCGTCGACCTGGGGCGCCGTCGCCTCGGACCGCGCGAGCGAGCTGGGCGCGGTCGCCGCCACCCTGGGTGCCGCCGCGTCGGGCCAGGCCGCGGTCGTCGGCCAGGACCTGTCGAAGCGTGCACAGAAGGCCGCGCAGAAGGCCGCGCAGAAGGCCGAGCAGCGGGGTGCGGCCCTCCAGAAGGAGGTCGACAAGCGCAGCGCGGCCTGGCAGAAGGAGCTGGACCGGCGCGGCAAGGCCTGGGAGAAGCTTGCCGACAAGAAGGGCGACGAGTGGGCCGCGAACGCGGTGAGGACCCGCGCCGCCCTCGAGAAGGCCGCGGAGAAGAAGCGCGCCGAGTGGGAGAAGTCCGCCCGCAAGGCCGCGAAGAAGGCCCGCAAGCAGGCCCCCGGCTACGTCGACCAGCTGTCCGCGCTCGCCGCGCAGGCCTCGGAGCAGGCCGTCAAGCTCGGTGGCGACGTCGCCGAGCGTGCCTCGGTCGCCGCGGACGCCGGTTCCAAGGCCGTCGACGGAATCGTCCGGGACGCCCGCAAGCGCGCCGCCAAGGCCGTCGCGCCCTGATCCTCCCCACTCGGCCCGCCGTCCCCGTGCCCGGGCGGCGGGCCGAGTCGTGTGTCGGGGTGAGATGCCCGACGCTGCGGGCGCCCCGGTGCGGTCCGTACGGTGGCCCGATGGCCGGAGCCACCGAGGAGGACTGGGCGGACTGGGTCGCCACGCAGGCGCCCCCCGCCGAGGCGCGCGACAAGGACACCTACTGGTTCGTGGGCGGTCCGTTGGATGGTCGCGTGCGTACCCGCCCGGCGGAGTCCGCGGCCCCCGCGGTGATCCGGCACGTCCACCTGCACGGCGGCCCCAAGATCGTCCACCTCTACGACCTCTACGAAGTGGCAGGTCATGGAGGGGAGTACCGGCTGCGCGAGGAGTGATCCTGCGGTAGGACTGCGCGCATGGGTCCTGCGTTCGTGATCGGCACGCACGACACCAAGGGCGCGGAGCTGCGCCACGTCGCGGAGCTGGTGCGCGCCGCGGGCGTGGACGTGGTCTCGGTGGACGTCTCCACCTCCGGCGGGCCCTCGTCGGCCGACGTGACCCCGGCGGACCTCGCGGGCGGGCTCTCCGCGGACCGCGGCGAGGCCGTCGCGACCATGGCGCGGGCGTTGGAGCGCTGGCTGCCGACGCAGGACGTCGGCGGGGTGCTCGGGCTCGGCGGCTCCGGCGGGACCGCGCTGGTCACCCCGGCGATGCGAGCGCTGCCCGTCGGCGTGCCGAAGGTGATGGTCTCGACCGTCGCGTCCGGGGACACGGCGCCGTACGTCGGCGCGTCGGACATCGCGATGCTCTACTCGGTCACCGACGTCGCCGGGCTCAACCGGATCTCCCGACGGGTGCTGGGCAACGCCGCGCACATGCTCGTCGGTGCCCTCACCCACCCGGTCCCGGTCGAGGAGGACAAACCCGCCGTGGGCCTGACCATGTTCGGCGTGACGACGCCGCTGGTCACCGCGGTCGTCGAGCGGATCCGCGGCGAGGTGGACCCGCTGGTCTTCCACGCCACCGGGACCGGCGGCAGGGCCATGGAGAAGCTCGTCGACGACGGGCTCGTGTCCTCGGTCCTGGACCTCACCACCACCGAGATCGCGGACCTGCTCGTCGGCGGCGTGATGGCGGCGGGGGTGGACCGGCTGGATGCGATCGCACGCACGGGGGTGCCCTGGGTCGGTTCGGTGGGCGCGGTGGACATGGTCAACTTCGGTGCCGACGTGCCCTCACGGTTCGCCGGTCGCCTGCTCTACCCGCACAACCCGCAGGTCACGCTGATGCGGACCACGCCGGAGGAGAACACCGCGGTCGGCGAGTTCCTGGCCCGCAAGATCGCCACGTTCACCGGCCCCGCCGTCCTGCTGTTCCCGACCGGCGGCGTCTCGCTGCTGGACGTCGCGGGCGCCCCGTTCCACGATCCGGCGGCGGACGAGGCGCTGCTGGCCGCGCTGGAGCCGACCGGCGTCGTCCGGCGGGTCCCGGCGGCGATCAACGATCCCGAGTTCGCCGATGCGGTCGTGGCCGCGTGGCGGGAGGTCACCGCATGAGGTTCGCCCGGTCCGAGCTGAGGGAGCGCTTCGCCGACATGGCCGCGCGCGGCGAGCCGATCGTCGGCGGGGGAGCGGGCACCGGGCTGTCCGCGAAGTGCGAGGAGGCCGGCGGGATCGACCTCATCGTGCTCTACAACTCCGGCCGGTACCGGATGGCTGGGCGCGGGTCGCTGGCCGGGCTGCTCGCCTACGGCAACGCCAACGACATCGTCGTGGAGATGGCGGCCGAGGTGCTGCCCGTCGTCCGGCACACCCCGGTGCTCGCCGGCGTCAACGGCACGGACCCCTTCATGCTCACCGACCGGTTCCTGCGCGAGCTCGCGGACCTGGGGTTCTCCGGGATCCAGAACTTCCCGACCGTCGGGCTGATCGACGGGGTCTTCCGCGCCAACCTCGAGGAGACCGGGATGGGCTACGGGCTGGAGGTCGACCTCGTCGCCGCCGCGCGCGCCCACGACCTGCTGACCACGCCGTACGTGTTCTCGGCCGAGGACGCCCGCGCGATGACCCGAGCCGGCGCGGACATCGTCGTGTGCCACATGGGCCTCACGACCGGCGGCTCGATCGGGGCGGAGACGGCGAAGACGCTGGACGACTGCGTCGCGCTGATCGACTCCTGGGCCGCGGCCGCGCTGGCGGAACGGGACGACGTGCTCGTGCTCTGCCACGGCGGCCCCATCGCGATGCCGGAGGACGCCGCGTACGTCCTCGCCCGCACGGCGGCGTGCCACGGCTTCTACGGCGCCTCCTCGATGGAGCGCCTGCCCACCGAGACCGCCCTGGTCGAGCAGACCAGGGCTTTCAAGAACGCCCTGCACAAGGAGTGACATGCCGCGTCCGTACGCCAGTGGAGTCGTCAACGCGCCCGTCGAGAAGGTCTGGGCACTGGTCCGGGCCTGGAACGGCCTGCCCACGTTCCTGCCCGCCATCGGGCACAGCGAGATCACCGAGGGGGTGGACGGCCAGGTCGGTGCGGTCCGTCGGCTGACCCTCGCCGACGGCGGCGACCCCTTCGACGAGAAGCTCATCCACCTCGACGACGCCGACCACACCCTCACCTACACCTTCACCGGCGCGAACCCGTTCGACGTCCGCCGGTACGTCTCGACGGTCCGGGTCGCGCCGGTGACCGACACCGACGAGTCCTTCGTGGAGTGGTGGTGCGACTACGACACGGACGGCGACCGCGAGGAGGAGCTGAACGCCACCTTCGCCGACGGCGTGTACGCCGGCGGGATCGCGGGCCTGCGCAAGGCCGTCAGCTCGACGGGGTGAGGATGTCGAGGGGCACCTCTCCGCTCCTCCGTCGGGTGGTCCCGGGAGCGGCCGATACGATCGCCGCGTCGGGCACGGCGGCGGCGATCTCGGATCGCCGCCGTCGCAGCCGACCCGAGCGGCGCTGACGGGCGACCCCCGTCCGCGCGTCTCGGAGGGGGCAGTAGCTCAGCTGGTCAGAGCAGCGGACTCATAATCCGTCAGGTCGTGGGTTCGAGCCCCACCTGCCCCACCCTCCGCACTGCGACCACGTGGGTTGCGAGGAACCATGCAGCCACGCGTGACACGACACCGCCGCGCTCTGCCGGCGGCACACGTCGTCGTCCGGGTCGCCCGCTCGGGCGAGGTCGACGAGGTCGTGGGTCCTGTCCAGCGACAGATCGCGGTCGGGGTGGTGCGGGACCCCTCACACCGCGGCCCGTCCGTACGCGCCGAGGACGTCGCGGTGGTCGATCCAGCCCACGAGCTCCCCGCCCGGCCGGGCGAGGACGGGCAGGCCGGTGGTCTCGTGGCGACCCAGAGCCCGCAGCGCGTCGTGCAGCGAGTCGCCGGCCAGGACGGTCGGAAGCCGGACGGCGTCCCCCGCCAGGGTCTCGGCCGTGACCGAGTCGGGGACGGGTCTCATGGCCTGGCCGACGGTGAGAGCGCGCAGGAGCCCGTCGGCGCGGGAGTCCGCGTCGATGTCGACGCCGCGGCGCAGCAGCTTCAGGGTGTAGATGGTGTCGCGCGAGATCAGGTGGCTGAGCCCCGTCGCCAGGGCGACGGCGGCCATGAGCGGCAGGATGATCGAGTACTGGCCGGTCAGCTCGAACACGATCAGCACCGCGGCGATCGGTGCGTGGCTCGCCGCGGCGAACACCGCCGCCATCCCGACCAACCCGAACGCTCCCGGCGACAGGCCGAGGCCGGGGAACATCGCCTGGGCGACGATCCCGAACGCCGTGCCGAGCATGCCGCCGACGAACAACGACGGGGCGAACACCCCGCCCGAGCCGCCGATGCCGATCGTCAGGCTGGTGGCCAGCATCTTCCCGACGAGCAACACCAGCAGGAACCCGATCGCGTAGCCGCCGGAGATGCCCTTCTCCAGCACCGGGTAGCCGACCCCGTACATCTGCGGCAGCGCGAGGAGCACCCCGCCGAGCAGCAGCCCGCCTGCGGCGGGGCGCAGCCACTCCGGCCCGCGCCAGAGGTGGTCGCAGAGGTCCTCGACGAGGTAGAGCACTCGGGCGAAGCCCCAGCCTGCCACCGCGGCGAGCAGCCCGAGCAGGGCGTAGAGCGGGAGCTCGGCCGCGGACCCCAGCGAGTAGGCGGGCAGCGCGATGATGTGGTCGTCGCCGACGATCGCGTGGGCGATCACGTTCGCGGTGACCGAGGAGATCACCACGACGCCGAACGCCTCCGCGGAGAACGCGCGCAGGATGATCTCGAGGGCGAAGAACACCCCGGCGACCGGTGCGTTGAAGGTCGCCGAGATCCCACCGGCCGCACCGCAGGCCACCATCAGCTTGAGCCGGTGGTCCGGGACGCGAAGCCACTGGCCGATCGAGGAGCCGAGTGCCGAGCCGATCTGGACGATCGGCCCCTCGCGGCCGACCGAGCCTCCGGTGCCGATGCACAGCGCCGAGGCCAGCGACTTGACGGCGGCGACCCGGGCCGGGATCCGTCCGCCGTTGCGGGCGACCGCGACCATCACCTCGGGGACCCCGTGGCCGCGGGCCTCGGGGGCGAACCGGTACACCAGCGGCCCGTAGAGCAGCCTGCCCACCACCGGGGCGAGCAGCAGGAACCACGGGCCGAGCGCGGGCAGGTGCAGGCTCGCGACGCGGCCGGCATCGCTGTAGTCGGTCCGACCGGTGACCAGGTCGGTGATGCCGAGGATCAGGTACCGGAACACGACCGCACCGAGCCCGGCGCCCGCCCCGATGATCAGCGCCAGACCGACGAGACCGGACCGGCGGCGGGTCAGCCAGAGGTGCGCCCGCCCGACGAGGGCCCTCACACGACCACCGCCCAGTCCGGCTCCGGGACCTCGCCCGCGGCGTCCGCGAAGGTGCGCAGCGCCTGCACGACCGAGCTCCGCTGCGCCGCCGACAGGGCGCCGAGCAGCCCGGCGAGCTCGGTCCGGCGCCGTCGGGTCACCTCGTCGACCAGGTCGCGCCCGCGGTCGCTGAGCAGGACCCGCACCTCGCGCCGGTCCTCGGCGACGCGCTCGCGCACCGCCAGTTCGCGCGCGACGAGCCGGTCGCACATCCGGGTCGCCGTGGACGGGGTCACCGCCAGTGCCTCGGCCAGGTCCACCGGGCGGCGCGGCCCGTGCTGGGCGAGCACGACCAGGGCCCGGTACTGGGGAAGGGTGACGTCCTCGTCGACCGCCGCCAGGGATCGGGCGACGACCGCCAGCAGAGCGCGGCTCGCCGACATCACCGCGTCGACGACCTCGTCCTCGGGATCTCGTTGCACAGGGACATCATTGCACTGTGCAATTCCTGCGGCGAGCCGGTGGTTCCGGTGGCGGCGGTTTCACCGATCTCGACGGGCGCTGGTCGGCGTGGTGGGGAGTCCAGGTCGCGGGCGCGTGCGGTCAGTAGGCTCCGGCGATGCGAGTACTGGTCACCGGGGGAGCCGGGTTCATCGGGTCTCATATCGTCGATCTCCTTGTGGCACAGGGGCATGAGCCGGTGGTGCTCGACGCGTTGCTGCCCCAGGCCCACGGTGCGGAGGTCCCGGAGTGGGTCTCGGGCGAGTTCGTCCGGGGGTCGGTCGGTGATCCCGAGGTGCTGGCGCCGCTGCTCGCCGGGGTCGACGCGGTGTGTCACCAGGCGGCGATGGTCGGCCACGGTGTGGATCCGTTCGACGCGCCGGAGTACGCCGCGCAGAACGACCTCGGCACCGCTGTGCTGGTGGCGGAGATGTACCGGGCCGGGGTGGATCGGCTGGTGCTGGCGGGGTCGATGGTCGTCTACGGCGAGGGCCGTTACGTCTGTGCGGAGCACGGCGTCGTCCGGCCCGGGCCGCGTGCGGTCGCGGACATCGAGGCGGGGATCTTCGAGCCGCGGTGCCCGCGGTGCGGCCGCGAGCTCGTCCCTGGGCTGGTGCGCGAGGACGCCCCGCTCGACCCCCGCAGCACGTATGCGGCGACGAAGCTGGCCCAGGAGCATCTGGCGAGTGCGTGGGCGCGGCAGACCGGGGGGTCGGTGTGGTCGCTGCGCTACCACAACGTCTACGGCCCGCGGATGCCGTTCGGCACCCCGTACGCGGGCGTGGCGTCGATCTTCCGGTCGGCGCTGGAGCGCGGACGGGCCCCGCGGGTGATGGAGGACGGGCGGCAGCGGCGGGACTTCGTACACGTCACGGACGTCGCAGCGGCGAACCTCGCCGCGTTGACCACACCGGTCGAGGGGTTCGAGGCTGTGAACGTGTGCTCGGGCGAGCCGCACACCGTCGGCGACCTGGCGGTGGAGCTGGCCCGGGCGATGGCGGGGCCGGATCCGGAGATCGTCGGCGGGGCCCGGGCGGGGGACGTGCGACACGTCGTGGCCGACCCGGCGCTGGCCCGGGAACGGCTCGGGTTCCGAGCGCAGGTGGCCTTCGCCGACGGGGTGCGGGCATTCGCCACGGACCCCCTGCGTGCGCCCACGACCACCTGACGTCACCGATCGGTAAGCACCCGAGACCGATCCGACCGGGCCCGCGGCACCGAAGATCAGGGTGTGCACCGTCCTGAGATCGTCCTGCCGTGCCTCGACGAGGCCGAGGCGCTGCCCGGGGTCCTGGCCGCGTTGCCCACCGGGTGGCCCGTGCTGGTCGTCGACAACGGATCCGTCGACGACACCGCCGCCGTCGCCGAGGCCCACGGCGCCCGCGTGGTGGTCGAACCCCGCCGCGGCTACGGCGCGGCCGTCCACACCGGACTGGAGAACGCCCGGGAGGAGCTCGTCGCGTTCCTCGACGGCGACGGCTCCCTCGACGCGGACCTGCTCCCCGAGCTGGCCGACGCCGTCGACTCCGGCCGCGCGGACCTCGCCGTCGGCCGACGGGTGCCGGATCCGGGCAGCTGGCCCTGGCACGCCCGGATGGGCAACGCGCTGATCGCCGGCGAGCTGCGCCGCCGCGGGGTTCCGGTGCACGACATCGCGCCGATCCGGGTCGCCCGCCGGGAGGCTCTGCTCGGGCTCGGGATCACCGACCGCGCCTTCGGCTACCCCCTCGAGCTGCTGCTGCGGGCGGGCACCGCGGGCTGGCGGATCGAGGAGCACCCGGTGCGGTACTCCCGGCGCGGCGGCGGGCGGTCCAAGGTGTCCGGGTCGGTCACCGGCACGGCGCGGGCGGTGCGGGACATGGCGGGGTTGCTGCGGTGACGGGAACCGTGATCGTCCTGGCCAAGGCTCCGGTGCCCGGCCGGGCCAAGACCCGGCTCTGCCCGCCCGCCACCCCGGAGGAGTCCGCCGACGTGGCCGCGGCCTCGCTGCTCGACACCCTGGACGCGGCCGCCGCGGTGCCGGACACCCGCACCCTGGTGGCGTTCACCGGCCGACTGATCGACGCCGCCCGGGCGTGCGAGGTCGAGGCGGCACTCGGGCGGACCCACCGAACGCTGCAGCGAGGCGAGGGGCTCGGGCCCCGGATCGTGGCCGCGCTCGCCGACGCGGCGGCCCGCTTCCCCGGGGACCCGGGCCTGCTGATCGGCATGGACACCCCGCAGGTGCGACCGGCGCTGCTGGCCGAGGGGGTCGCCGCGCTGGAGCACGCCGACGCCGTCCTCGGCCTCGCCCCGGACGGCGGGTGGTGGGCACTGGGGCTGCGCGACCCCGCCGCCGCGGGCCCCGTCGCCGGGGTGCCGATGTCGCGCGAGGACACGGGGGAGAACACCCTGGCGGCACTGCGGGCGGCCGGTCTGCGGGTGGTACTCCTGCCCGAGCTGACCGATGTGGACACCGCCGAGGACGCCCTCGTCGTCGCGGCGGCCGTGCCGGGATCGCGGTTCGCCGAGGCCGTCGACCGGGTCCCCGGGTTCCAGCGAGTCGCGCGGTGACGGCCGCGTTCGACGCGGTGCTGACCGGTCGGGGCACCCGGTTGGTCCGCGACGACGGTGTGGTCCTGACCTGGGACCCGGTCCGGTGGCGCGCCGGTGCGGACCCGGACGACGGCTGGGTTCTCGACCGCTGCACCGGCCCGACCGTGGACCTCGGGTGTGGACCGGGACGGCTGGTCGCGGCACTGACCGCGCGCGGGGTGGTCGCCCTCGGGGTGGACACCTCCGCGGCCGCGCGGGTCCTGTGCCGCGGCCGCGGCGCCCCGATGGTCCGGCGGGACGTCTTCGCCCGGCTGCCGGGGGAGGGGAGCTGGGCGCACGTGCTGCTCGCCGACGGCAACATCGGGATCGGGGGTGACCCGGCCCGCCTGCTCACCCGCGCGGCCGGGCTGCTGCGGCCCGGAGGGAGTGTGATCGTGGAGACCGGCCCCGATCCGGACGAGTGGTGGCGTGGGACCGCCCGGACCTGCGACGACGGTGACCCGCCGCGACTGCGACACCCCCACCGCCGTCCGGGGTCCGCGGCGGTCGAGGTCGCGTGGGCGTGCGTGGGCGCCGCCGCCCTGCGCCGTCCCGCCGCCGCCTCGGGGCTGCGCGTCGTCGCGGCCTCCCCACCGGGCGGGCGCTCGTTCGTGGAGCTGCAGCGGGGATGAGCGGCGCGGTGGTGGCGGTCGACCGGGTCGGACTCGCCGGACGGGCGATCGTGCTCCGCTCCGGGGCCCGAGTCCTCAGGCCGGGGCGACGCGGCGGACCGGGGCGACGTGCGGCAGCTCGATCTCGAAGACACAGCCCGGGCCGTGGTTGCGCACCGTGATCCCCCCGCCGTGCGCCTCGACGAAGGCTCGGGCGATCGCCAGGCCGAGGCCGGCACCGGGCCCCGGACCGGGGGTGCGGGCCCGCTCACCGCGAAAACCCACCGCGAAGACCCGATCCAGGTCCGCCTCGGGGATGCCCCCGCAGCCGTCCTGGATCCGCAGCCACGCCCGCCCGCCACGCAGGCCTGCGGCGAGCTCGATCCGGCCGCCGGCGGGGGTGTGCCGGACGGCGTTGGTCAGCAGGTTGCGCACGGCGCGGGTCAGCTCGGAGTCGCTGCCGGACACGACCGGCCAGCCTTCCGGATGATCCGCGACGACCGCGACGCCCGCGGCGGCCGCGGTCGTGCACTCGGCGGCGACGGCGTCGGACACCACCTCGCCCAGCGCCAACGGGACCAGTGTCAGGTCCAGCCCGGCCGAGGTGGCGCGGGAGAGCTGGAAGAGGTCCTCGACCATCTCGGCCATCCGGTCGGACTCGCGGCGGATGCGGGCGAGGTACTCGGCGGCCTCGGGGCCGGTGACGATGCCGTCGGCCAGCGCGTCGGTCATCCCGCGGATGCCCGCCAGCGGGCTCCGCAGGTCGTGGCTCATCCAGGCGACGAGCTCGCGGCGGGCGGCCTCGGCGTGGCGCACCGCCTCCAGCTCGGCCGCGTCGGCCTCCCGCTGCCAGAGCGCGTCGCGGGCGAACCTGCTGCCCAACCACCAGGCCACCGGGACCGTCGCGAGCCCGACGACCGCGCACACCGCGATCGTCCCGACCAGCTGCGGGGTGTACATCAACCCGCTCACCCCGACGACGCCACCGAGTGCGGCGGCGAGGGGCACGAGCGCGAGGGTGACCATCGCGGCGGTCATCGAGCGGCGGCGCATGAGGTGCAGCAGCAGGCCCCCGACCACCGCCACCGGCAGCGCGAACAGCAACGCCAGGGGCGCCGCCTGCAGCAGCTCGGCGGGCACGGGTCAGGCCTTCCGGTCGTAGCGGTAGCCGGTGCCCCAGATGGTCGCGATCCGGCGGGGTGCCGTCGGGTCCGCCTCGACCTTCTCCCGCAGCCTGCGGACGTGGACCGTGACCGTGGAGCGGTCCCCGAACTCCCAGCCCCACACCCGGGAGAGCAGCTCCTCCCGGGTGAACGCCTGCCCGGGGTGGGCGAGCAGGAACGCGAGCAGGTCGAACTCCCGGGTGGTGAGCGCCAAGGCCGTGCCGCCCAGGGTGGCCTCGCGGGCCGCCGGATCGACCCGCAGGGCGCCGTCGACGAGCACCGGGGAGTTGGCGGGGGTGCCGGCACGCCGCAGGATCGAGCCGATGCGCAGCACGAGCTCGCGCGGGCTGAAGGGCTTGGTGACGTAGTCGTCCGCACCCAGCTCGAGGCCGAGGAGCCGGTCGTCCTCCTCGCCGAGCGCCGTGAGCATGACGATCGGGAGGTCGCCCTCCGCGCGCAGCGCCCGGCAGACCTCCAGGCCGCTCAGGCCGGGGAGCATCAGGTCCAGGACGAGCACGTCCGGCGGGGTGGTGCGGGCCGCCCGCAGCGCGCCGGGACCGTCGCCGACCAGCTCGACCTCGTGACCGGCGGCGCCCAGGTAGCGGCCGACGACGTCGCGGACGGTCTCGTCGTCGTCGACCACCAGGACGTGTGCGCACACGCCCGCCACGCTAGCGCTGTGGCGGGTCTCCGGCGGGATCCGTCATCGTCCGGTAAGGCGGGCTCACAGGACCCTTACAGCCCGGCCGGATCG
Organism: Pseudonocardia xishanensis; assembly: GCF_039541715.1. NCBI lineage: Bacteria > Bacillati > Actinomycetota > Actinomycetes > Pseudonocardiales > Pseudonocardiaceae > Pseudonocardia > Pseudonocardia xishanensis. The sequence goes on along the minus strand of NZ_BAABGT010000102.1, from coordinate 8,896 downwards.
CCCGTTCCGGCCCCCGCGGCGGCCTATCGTCGGCGACCGTGAGGATTCGATGGCGCAGCCCGATCCGCGGCCCCTGGCTGACCTCGGTGTTCGGCCTGGTGCTGCTGTGCGCCCTGCCCGTGGTGATCGTGACCGGTCTGCTGGACCGGGTCGCCTACGGGGCGCAGCCCATCCCGGCGGACGTCGGGTTCCTGCAGCTGCCCGCCTTCGACTGGCCCACCCGCCCCGCGTGGCTGTTCCGGCTCACCCAGGGCCTGCACGTCGGGCTCGGGATCGTGCTGGTCCCGGTGGTGCTCGCGAAGCTGTGGTCGGTGATCCCGAAGTTGTTCACCGCCCTGCCGCGCCACCCGCTGAAGGCGTTGGAGCGCCTCAGCCTGATCATGCTGGTCGGCGGGATCCTGTTCGAGATCGTCACCGGGCTGCTGAACATCCAGTACGACTACGTGTTCGGGTTCAGCTTCTACGCCGCGCACTACGTCGGCGCGTGGGTCTTCATCGCCGGGTTCGTGCTCCACGTGGCGCTGAAGCTGCCGACGATGGTCCGCAGCCTGCGGTCGCGGTCGTTCCGGGAGGAGCTGCGCACCCCGCTCGCCGAGACCGGCTCCGAGCCGCCGGACGAGCTCGTCGCGCCCGAGCCGGACCCGCCGACGATGAGCCGCCGCGGCGCGCTGGCCGTGGTCGGGGGCGGGGTGGTCCTGCTCGCGGGCCTCACGGTCGGACAGACCGTCGACGCGCTGCGGCCGACCGCCCTGCTGCTCCCGCGCGGCAGGACCGCGCCGGGGGACTTCCCGGTCAACCGGACGTTCGCCGCGTCCGGCGTCTCGGAGCAGGCGATCGGCGCGGACTGGCGCCTGGACCTCGGCGGGGTGCGGCTGACCCGCGCCGAGCTCGCGGCGCTGCCTCAGCACACCGCCGACCTGCCGATCTCCTGTGTGGAGGGCTGGTCGACCCAGCAGACCTGGGCCGGCGTGCGGCTGCGCGACCTGGCCACGCTCGCCGGCGTCGCGCAGCCCACCGGCGCGGACGTCCGGTCGGTGGAGGAGGGGCCGTTCGCCCGCGCCGTGTTGACGGGTGCTCAGGTCCTCCACCCGGACTCGCTGCTCGCGCTGCAGGTCAACGGGGCCGATCTGTCCCGCGACCACGGCTTCCCGGCCAGGATCATCGTCCCCGCGTTGCCCGGGGTGCACTGCACGAAGTGGGTCGCGGCGATCGGGTTCGCGCCATGAGAGGCCGGGGCATGAGGGCCGTCGGCGTGGTCGCCTGCCTGGCGCTCGGGGCCTACGCGTCGACGGTCATCCTGCGCGACCCGACGCTGCACCCGTCCATCCTCGGCATGCTGACCTGGTTCGCCGGGGCACTGCTCCTCCACGACCTCGTGCTGTTCCCGCTCTACGCCGCGGCCGACCGGGCCCTGACCCTGCTGCCGACGACCCGGGTCCCGGTGGTCAACCACGTCCGACTGCCGCTGATGGGCAGCGCGCTGACCTTCCTGGTGTACCTGCCCGGGATCATCCGGCAGGGCGGGCCCGTGGCCCGCGGCGCGACCGGCCTCGACCAGGAGCCGTACCTGGCGCGGTGGCTGGGGCTCTGCGCGGCGATGGCCGGGGTCTCCGCGCTGGTCTGGGTCGTCCGGGTCACCAGACGGTCAGCAGCAGGTGGTTGACCGCGAGCGCCAGCACGGCCTGCGCGACGAGCCACCGCCTCGGATGCGGCAGCGCCCCACAGGCGACCGTCGCCCACACGGCGAACGGCAGCCAGATCCGCTCCACCTCCGCCTTCGACATCCCGGACAGGTCGGCCAACAGGATCGCGGCCACCGCGGCCCCGACCAGCAGCAGCGCGGCGCGCGGGAGGGTCGGCGTGCGCCGCAGCGCCGCCACCCCGGCCGGGCCCGAGGCGAAGGCGAGTGCGGCGAGGTCCGCCCACACGAAGTAGGAGTACGGCCGGGTGGCCGCAGCGCTGGCCGCGTAGATCACCCGGAGGTCGGCGAACCCGTCGAACCACCAGAAGCCGGCCGCGGCGAACGCGCCGACCACGACGAGGACCCCGACGACGGTCGGTATCAGGATCCGCCACCGCCGGGTGGCCACCAGCACGGCGAGCGGGAGCAGGCCGCCCAGGACCAGGCCGTAGGACAGATACAGGGTGTACCCGAGCAGCAGGCCGCTGCCGACCGCCACGAAGGCGTTCCGCCGCACGGCCGCGACGGCCAGCAGCGCGACACCCCAGGCCAGCCACCCCGCGAACAGGCCGTCCGCCGACACCCCGACCCACACGGCACCCGGGAACACCACCGAGAACGGCAGGACCCGGCGGGCCAGGTCCTCGTGGCCGAGCTCCCGCAGCGTCACCGCCACGGCCACCACAGCGGACGACCCGACCAGCATGACGACGACGCCCGCCGCCCCACCCGAGCCCAGCCCGATCCGGTCCAGCACCGTGAACAGCAGGAACGCCCCCGCCGGATGCCCGCCGACGTGGGTGGTCCAGAACCACGTCTGCGTCGGGTCGACGGCGGTGGTGAGGATGTGGTCGGAGAACACCCGCAGCATCGGGCCGATCCCACCGAGCTCGGCGACCCGAGGGACGTCGGCCAGGTACTCCTCGCCGCTGGTCAGCCGCTCGACCACGCCGCGCTGCCAGCCGTCGACGAGGGCGAGGGACACGGTCCAGGCGGACGCGGCGGCCCACGCCGTCCACAGCAGGGGAGCCCAGGGCAGCCGAGCCGCGAGCCCGGGCCCCCACACCACCGTCGCACCGGCCACGAGGATCGCGGCCGGCGTCCCCGGCCCGACGTGCGGCAGCCACTCGGCCAGCAGGGGCGGCCAACCCAGGAAGATCTCGACACCGTCGGCGAGCAGGCTGCGGCCGACGACCACCGCGGCCGCGACCAGGGCCACCACGACGGCGACGACGGAGAGGTCGGCCCGTACGCCGCGCCGCTCGTCCCGAGGGTCGCGGAGCTCGGTCATGGCGGCACGCTATCGCGGGTGGCGCAGGGCGTAGTGCGTGGGCGGCTCGCCGAAGAGGGCCGTGAAGTCGCGGACGCGGCGCCTGCGCTGGACCGCGTCGTCGCGTTCTCCGGCCGCGACCCTCGGTGGGGCTGACAGTGTCGAGGCGGCGGTGCAGACTGCATCGATGGCGATCGACCCCACCGGTGCGGACTTGAAGGCCTTCCTCGCACAGGACGTCGACGAGCCGGTCACGATGCTCAACCTGCTGCGCTTCGGCGGCGGGGGACGGGCGCGCTACGACGAGTACATCGCCCACTTCCGCCGCACCTCGGTCCCGTACGGCGCGGAGGTCGTCTACTACGGCTACGGCCACGCCCCCGTGGTGGCCGAGTCGGGTCAGGACTGGGACGCCGTGCTGCTCGTCCGCTACCCGAGCAGGCGCGCCTTCTCCGAGATGGTCCGTGACCCCGAGTACCAGAAGGGCACACACCTTCGGTCCGAGGCGCTGGTCGAGGCCGTCCTGCAGCCGACCAGCGAGGTCGCCGCGGAGTGACCGCACCCCGCCCCCGGCCCGGCCATCCCGCCTACCGCCGGGCCGTGCGCGTGCCGCGGCGGTGAGCCTGACGCGATCTGCTCAGCCCGCCATCCGCTGCAGGCGGGCGAGGAGGTCGTTGCTCGGGAACTCGCTCTCCCGTGACTTCTCGATGAGCACCTCCACGTACTCGGGCACGAGGTCCGGGGTGAGGGACTCCTCGATCATGTCGAGCTGCCGCCCACTCGGGTAGGGATCGGCTCGGACCTTGTCCAGCAGGAACCGGATCATCATCTCGCGGGGGTGGGGCCTGCTCGCGGCTGCGTCGTGCTCGGTCTCGGCGGACATCGCGCCTCCTCGTCGATCGCGTCCCCCGGGCTACCCCCGCCGCGAGACCACTACGCCTGGTCGTCCGCCCTGACACCGCGGCCGGAGGTGGCGGCGCCGTTCGCCGGCCGTAGCGTGACCGCGTGATCCCGGTTCCGCGGCGCTCCTCCGGTCGACCCTCCGACGGCGAGACGGGCGTTCGGTGGCGGGAGCGGAGCCGGCTCGTGCGGGCGGCCCGGCTCTGGCGCACCCGCAACCCGCGCACGTTCCGGGAGAAGGTCCGCTTCAAGATGCTGCGCGACCATCGCGAGCTCGTCGTGACCTGGGCCGACAAGGCGGCGGTGCGGGGCCATGTGGCCGCGGTGGTCGGGGAGCGCTACCTGCCGCACGTGTACGCGATCGTCGACGATCCCGCGGCTCTGTACGACGTGGTGCTGCCCGAGGCGTACGTGGTGAAGCCGACGCACGGCAGCGGGACCGCGATCGTCGTCTCCGATCGTGCACCCGCCGACGCCCGCCTGCCGACGGAACCGGGCAGCTGGGTGTACCGGCACGTCCGTCCGGAGTTCGCCCCGCCGGACGAGGTCGTGCGCATCGCGCGGGGCTGGACGGCCCAGCTCTACGGCCGGGGGCCCAACCACGAGTGGGTGTACGGGCGGATGCCGCGCCGGATCCTCGTCGAGGAACTGCTCGTCGGCGTGGACGGTGCGCTCCCGCGCGACTACAAGTTCTTCGTCTTCCACGGCCGGTGCGCCTTCGTGCAGGTCGACGACGGACGCTTCGGTCGGCGGACCCGGGACTTCTTCCGGCCCGACTGGCAGCACCTGCCGCTGCGCGGGGGACCGGCCTGGGCGGAGCCCGCACCGGCGAAGCCCGCGTGCCTGACCGAGATGATCGAGGTGGCCGAGCGGCTCGGCGCCGACACCGACTTCGTGCGCGTCGATCTCTACGACGTCGACGGGAGGGTGGTCTTCGGTGAGCTGACCAGCTTTCCCGCCGGGGGCGACAGCCCCTTCGATCCCTCGTCCTTCGACGAGGAGTTCGGCCGCCCGTGGACCGTGCCGCGGCGCTACCGGTGATCCACGACGCCCCGGGTGCACCCCCGCCGGAGAGGTTCGGTCGGGGGCGGTCGGGGTACCACGTCGACGCCGGACGACGGGGCCGGACGTCGAGGGACCAGGAGGCACGCTGTGCGCGAATCGGAGCTCGACCCCAAGGGGGGCGGAGATCCGCACTCCCCGACACCCGGCGCCACCGATGCCCAGCGTGTCGAGCTCCCCGCGCCTCTGGTGGCGGACGACGGCACGCACTGGAAGCCTCGCGAGAAGGACGCCGCCTACGTGTCGGAGGACGCGATCGACGGCGGCGTCCCGCACCGTGACGCGGGTACGGTGGCCCACTCCCACGGAGTCGTCTACGTCGACTCCGAGGCTCAGGCGGCGGGCGACACGGTCGCCGACGACGACGTGGCCCCGGAGCAACCGGCTCCCGAGGACCGCTGAGGCGCGGGGTACGCGGAGACGGCGGCGGTGAGCCGCCTCCTCGCCCTCGGAGATCGAGTCGGCGCCTACCGCGGGTCGCCGTCGCCTCCGCGGCCCAGGACCTCGTCGATCCCGTGCGCGTAGTCGGCCCACTGCCGGGTCCAGGACGCCAGGACCCGCTCGCCGGTGGGCGTGATCGAGTATCGGCGGTTCGCGGTGTCGAAGGCCGTCAGGCGGTTGGCGGTCAGACGGCGCAGGCGCCGATAGATGCTCTGGACGGTCGGAGCGAACGCGCCGTCGCTCTGTCTGCGCAGCATGTCGCCGAGGTCGTGGCCCCGCACCGGCCGCCGTGCGACGGCCGCCAGCACGAGGAGATCGAGGTGGCGGGGATCGGCGACCCGCAGCGGCGCGGAGCGGTGGGGGGAACGTTCCCGCCCGGTGTCGGCATCGCGGGCGGCGCTTGCGCGACGGCGGCGGACATCCGGTGCCGGGCGGCGCTCCCGGGTCGGCTCGCCGCCGTCCGTCGTGCCGGTCCTCGTCGGGGGATCGGGCCGTCGGCGTTCGGTGGCGCGCCTCTTCGGCGGGGGCGAGTCGTTGTCCATGAGGTCGGTTCCTGCCGGTGGTACGTCGGGGGGCGGGGGAGGGGGCACCGCCCCGTTCCGTCGGCGATGGGTCGCGGGCGACAGGTCCGCCGCCGCCGTCCCGAACGTCGCGGACAGGTCGCCGATGCGGCGGTTCACGGTGTCGTCCGTGGTCGACGTGCGCGACGACGGGGCTTCTCGGCGTTCTCCGCGGCCTGGAGCGCGGAGAGCACCTCGACGCCGAGCGCGCGGTAGTCACCCGCGACGCTGGCCGCCGTCGCCGAGATCCGCTTCGTCCGGCTCCCGGATCGCAGCTCCTCCCACCAGGCCGGCTGTGCGGCCGCCTCGACCTCCAGCTCGTGGGCGAGCTTGCCCAGCCGCCGGGCGTCCTGGGCCGTCCGCTCCGCGTGCCGGATGGTCGTCTCGAAGCGGGGTGACGTGCCGCCGAAGGCGTCGTCGATGGCGGCCAGGGCCTCGCCCTGGATCGCGCGAGCGCCGGTGCCGGTGGCGAACAGCACGACGCCGAGGAGCCGCAGCCCGGGGTTGATCTCGCGGGCGAGAGCGAAGCGCTCGGCGACCAGGGTCATGCCCAGCAGCCCGCCCAGGTCGGACTTGGTCGGCATCAGGACCCATCGCGCCGAGGCCAGGGCCAGGTCGGTGAGGATCGTGGACTCGGGCGGGCAGTCGATGAAGATGACCTCGTAGTCCCCGGCCACCGGGGCCAGCACGTCACCGAGGGCCCGGAACGCCCCGCGGCCGTGGTGCTGCAGGCGCGACACCATGACCGGGGTCAGGTCCTCCAGCCGGGACCCGCCGCAGACGACGTCGAGCTGGGGCCGTACGTCCTGGGCCGGGCGCAGAGGGGCACCGGTGAGGATGGAGGCGAGCAGTCCGGCACCCTCGTCGTCGATGTCCTGTCCGCGGTAGCCGAGATCGTCGGCCAGGTTCGCCTGACGGTTGAGATCGATGAGGAGACATCGGTAGCCCGCCCCGGCGAACTGGCCGCCGAGGTTCGCCGCGAGCGAGGTCTTCCCGACACCGCCCTTGTCGTTCACGACGGCGACGACGCGGTCCAGCGCAGTCTCCCGTGCTCCGGGCTTCGCGCGTTTCGCCACGATGACCTCCGCTCCTCGGCGGTGGGCGGGTCCGCTCACCCGACCGGGGCTCCTTCACTCGGTACCCGCCGTGCCGCCACCGACACCCTCCCCACGCAGCCGGTCAGGTCGTGGTCCGGCGACCGCGCCGCTTGCCGCCGTCGCCACGGCGGGCGGGGGGTGCGGGAGAGTCGGCGGCGGGCGCCCGGCGCGTGGTCGACGTGCGTCGCCTGGCCGTCCGTGCCGGAGCGGAGCGCTTCTCGAGGAGGTCGCCGAGGTCCTCCTCGGGGGGCGCGGCCCGGCCGGCGGGCTCGTCCTCCGGCTCCTCGTCCTCGTCCTCGTCGTCGTCCTCGAGCTCCTCCGGTTCGTCCTCGTCGTCGAGCTCCTCCGGCTCCTCCTCCTCCTCGTCGGGCTCGTCGTCGAGGTCGTCCTCAGCGTCCTCGAGGTCGTCGTCGCCGTCGTCCTCGCCGTCGTCGTCGAAGTCGTCGTCGGTTTCGTCACCCTCGTCGGCGTCCTCCTCCGACTCGTCGTCGACGTCGGTGTCGGCCTCCACGGCGTCGGCGTCCTCGTCACGGGGGCCGTCCTCGTCCGCCTGGGCGACGTCTTCGCTCTCCTCCACGCCCGCGTCGACGTGGGCCTCGCCGGTCTCCTCGACGGTGATGTGCAGGGTCAGCTTCTTGGTGCCCAGCATGATGTAGCCGGTGATGTCGGCCAGATCGGTGGGTGTGGTGCGGTCATTCATGATCGCGTTCCTCCTCGGGCCGTCCCGTCGTGCGGGCGGCGGCGACGGCGCCCAGGACCGCGGCGGTGGTCGCCGCGACGCCGGGCAGCCAGGCGGGTGCGGGGTGGCGCGCCGAGGCCGGCGGCCTGCCCGCTCCGCCCACCGGGGCTCCGACCGCGATCCCGCGTCCGAGCGGCCGTCCGTCCATGGTCTCCCTCTTCGTCACGCTCGGCATCGTCGCCCGCGTCCAGCCGGGTCGGCTGGTCGGACGCGGATGCCCTCACGGACCCGGCACGCAAACCCTCCGGAGCCAGGTTGGACCATTCGCTCGGCAGGTACCGCCGTCCGGCTCGTCCCCGGTGTCATCCCAGGGCCAGTTCGACGTCGGGGAACAGCGAGAACTCCGTGCGGAGCCCCGACGCCTCCAACGGGCGCAGCACGGTCCTGTTCCCGCCGACCACCAGCCGGGTCTCGGTCCCGGCGTCCTGCGCGCGGTTCCGCGCGACGATCAACGCGGCGATGCCGACCGAGCCCAGGAAACGGACCCGCGTGAGGTCGAGGACCAGCGGGCTCGCGGCGGGCGCTGCTCGCACGGCCGCATTCAGGCGGTCCACGGTGAGCGAGTCGATCTCGCCGCGGACGCGCACGACGGTCGCGTGCGGGTGTCGCTCGACGAGGGCGTCGAAATCTGCGTCGAAATCGGCGGCGGGCTCGGCGTCGGCGGGCCCCTGTCTCTCGGGGCGGGTCATGGGCAGCTCCCTTCGTCCGCGGCGCGGACCGGTGCGTCGTGGGGTGTGCGCTGGAGTGCGGCCGGGACGTGGAGCGCCGACCGTCGGTGCGCCGCCTGCGGAGCGGACTCGGGCCGCCGGGGTCGCTCACCGAGGTGGCGACGACTCGTGGCGCGGTCCGGACCGACGGCCCTGAGGGGCTCTCCGGTCACCCTCGCCACCGACTGGGGCGCAGCGGCGTGTCTATCGACGGCTCCACGCCCGGCGTTACAGCCCGCGCCGCCGGAGAGGTCGGGGCGCGGCCGTCGTCGTGGCCGGTCGGTGGGTGCGAGGGAACGCAGGCACCCCCGACCGGCGGAGTCGACAGGTCCGGTCGCGTCCTCCACTGCGTCACCCGGGCGCATCTCCCCCCGATACCGACTAGAGCGTGTCTCCCAAACATCGGCGGCGTGTAGCTCCATGATCGGTGCATGGTCAG
>NZ_BAABGT010000101.1:0-80332 GCF_039541715.1 Pseudonocardia xishanensis | reverse complement strand
ACACCGTCACCGGCATCTTCCGCAACGTCGACCGCACCACCTACGACGACGCCGCCCGCGCCCAGGTCCAGCAGGCCAAGGACCGCAACCCGGTCACCGACCTACAGGCCCTGCTCAACGGCCGCGACACCTGGACCATCGCCGGCTGACCCGGCGACACGGCCACCCTCGGAGGGCGGCTCGCGGAACCTCCCGCGAGCCGCCCTCCGCTCGCCTGCGGGTCAGGACTCGTCCGGCTCCGGGGAGCGCGGTTCCGGCGGGGTGAAGAGGTTCGGGCCGCGCGGGCCCGGCCCCGCCTGCCGCGGGATCTCGGGGGCCGCCGTGCTCGGGGGCGCGTGGCGCAACCGGTTCAGCGCGCCGACCCGCGGGCGGCGGCGGGCCGTGTCCAGCTCGGCGAGGGCCGGGTTCGCGGCCGCGGTGCGGGCGTGGCGCGGAACGCCGGGCAGCGGCGTCGGCGGAGCCTGCGCGGCCTGGACCGGGTCCAGCGACTCCGCGGGCTCGATCGGGGGCGGGGCGGGCGCGCGCCGGGGCCGGGCGACGGCCAGCCAGGTCACCAGCGCCCCGAGCAGGAACGCGAGCAGACACAGCATCCAGACCTGCGCGAACACAGTCGCCACCTGACACCTCCGACCGTGTTGTCGCTCCGTGCACCCGAACCGCTACTCACCCGAGCACGACCTCCACCCGCCTGCTGGCCTCCGGGGTGGCGAGCGGCGCGGTCTCCCCGGCGCCGTCGACCGTGATCCGTGCCGGGTCGATCCCCGCCGCGACCAGCCGCGCGGCCACCGCCTCCGCCCGCTGCCGGGACAGCACCACCGCGCGCGCGGGCGGCCCGGGCAGGTCGGCGGTGTGCCCGACGAGCCGTACCCGCGCCGCGGGCTCGGCCACCAGCAGGGCGGCGATCCGGTCCACGGTGGCCGCGACGGCGGGACGCAGCTCGGCCCGTTCGCCGTCGAACAGCAGAGGGTCGGCGGCGAGCATCCCCGCCACCCGCGCCGCCACCGGTGCGACGACGGGCTGCGTCGGGGGCCCCGCCGTGGTCGACGTGGGGCTCGCCCCCGGCACGGCGGGGCTCGCGACGGGTACCGGCGGCGTCGCGGGACGCACCCACAGCATCCCGACACCCGCGAGCGCCGCGGGCACGGCCACCGCGGCCAGAACAAAGAGGGCCGCGCGCCGCCTGACGCTCACCCGCACCTCCTCGCCCGTGAGAACCCACCGTATCGACCCCCGCAATGCCCCCGCCTGATCACCATCTGCGGTCCGTCGAGGCGTACTCGGCACCTGCGGGCCGCGGACGACGATCGCCGCCGCGGACACGCGTGGCGAGCACGCCCGTGTTCTCATGGCCGCGTGACCTCCGCGCCCCCGCACACCCCGCTCGACCGCGGCGGCCTCGCCGTCGGGATGGCGGCACCGGTGCTGTGGGGGCTGTTCCCCGTCTACTGGCCGCTGCTGGAGCCCGCCGCCCCGCTCGAGGTCCTCGCCCACCGGCTGCTGTGGACCTCGGTGCTGATGGCGGGCGTGCTCACGCTGCTGCGCGGCTGGGGTGCCCTGCGGGCGCTGTCGGCGGGCGGCCGGGCGCGGGTGGCGGCGGCCGCGGCCCTGATCACCGTGAACTGGGGCGTGTTCATCTACGGGGTCGCGGTCGACCGGGTCGTCGACATCGCGCTGGGTTACTACATCAGCCCGCTGGTGAGCACCCTGCTGGCCATCCTGGTGCTGCGCGAACGGCCGAGCCGTGCGCAGGTCGCGGCGCTGGTCGTCGCCACCGTGGCGGTGCTGGTGATCGGGATCGGCTCGGGAAGCCCACCGTGGCTGGGGTTGGCGCTGGCGGGCGCGTTCGGGGTGTACGGCCTGCTCGAGAAGACCGTCGCGCTGCCCGCCACCGCGAGCCTGACCGCCGAGAGCCTGGTCGTCGCGCCGCTGGCCGTCGCCTACATCGGGGTACTGCAGGCGACCGGCCACGGCACGTTCACCGACCACGGCGGCGGCCACGTGGCGCTGATGGTGCTCTCCGGCCCGGTCACGGCGCTGCCCCTGCTGCTCTACGGCGCCGCGGCCCGCCGGATCCCCCTCACCGTGCTGAGCACGCTGATGTACCTGACGCCCACACTGCAGTTCCTCTGGGGCGTCCTGGTGCTCGACGAGACCATGCCGCCGACCCGCTGGGTCGGCTTCGGCCTGGTCTGGGGGGCCCTGACGATCTTCACGGTGGACCTGGTGCGGTCCTCCCGGAGGCCTCAGCCCGTGCGGTCGATCGTGTAGGTCGTCAGCGTGGTCAGGGCGTCGACGGCCGCGCAGACAGGCAGCTTGCCCAGCTCCGCGCGGGCCTCCTCGGCGTAGCTCGCCAGCGTCTCCTTGGCCCGCGGGATGCCGGGGCCGGAACGCAGCAGGCCGAGCGCCTCCTCGACCTCGTCGTCCGCGTCGATCGGGGCGGCCAGCAGCGAACGCAGGCGCTCCGGGCAGGCCGGGTCCGCCAGCGCGTGCAGCATCGGCAGCGTGTGCACGCCCTCGCGCAGGTCCGTCCCCGGTGTCTTGCCCGAGTCCAGCGACGGCGAGGCGATGTCGATGATGTCGTCCGAGATCTGGAAGGCCGTGCCGATCGTGGCGCCGAAGCGGTGCAGCGACTCGACCTGCTCGGGCGTGCAGCCGGAGAACATCCCGCCGAACCGCCCCGAGGTCGCGATCAGCGAGCCGGTCTTCTCCGCGATGACCTGCAGGTAGTGCCGGACCGGGTCGTCTCCCTCGGCGGGCCCGCGGGTCTCCCGCATCTGCCCGGTGACGAGCTCGGCGAAGGTCTCGGCGATGATCTTCACCGCCTGCGGGCCGAGGTCGGCGACCAGCCGCGAGGCATGCGCGAACAGGAAGTCCCCGGTCAGGATCGCGACCGTGTTGTCCCACCGGTGGTTGGCGCTCTCGGCACCGCGGCGCATCGTGGCCGAGTCCATGACGTCGTCGTGGTAGAGCGTGGCCAGGTGCACCAGCTCGACGACGGCCGCCGCCCGCACCACGTCCGCGGAGTCCCCGTGCGGGCCGATCTGTCCGGCGAGCAGCGTGAACAGCGGCCGGAACCGCTTGCCGCCCGCGTCGATCAGGTGCAGGGACGTCTCGCTGACGAAGTGGTACTCGCTGTGCACCTCACGGTGCAGCAGCTGCTCCACCCGGTCGAGCCCCTGCGCCGTCGCGACGGCCAGGTCCGGGTCGGCGAGCTCCACACCCGCCACACTCTGCGTCTCCACCCCGACAGCCTACGAGCCCGACCCTGCGCTCACCCTGTGAACCCGCCCGCGCCCGCCCAGTCCAGGACGAGCGTCGGCACGATCCCGAGCAGCAGCGTGACTACCACGCCCAAGGTGATGGCGACCGTGGTGAACGCGCCGGGCACCGTGACCGTCGGCCCGTTCTCCGGCGTGTCGCTGAAATACATGAGCACGACGATCCGCAGGTAGAAGAACGCCGCGATCGCCGAGGCCACCAGTGCGACGACCACCAGCGGCGCCATCCCGTCGCTCAGCGCGGCCGAGAACACCGCGAACTTGGCGGTGAACCCGCTGGTCAACGGGATGCCGGCCAGGGCGAGCAGCAGGAACGTCATCACGCCTGCGAGGACCGGTGACCGCTTGGCCAACCCCGCCCATTGGGAGAGGTGCGTGGCCTCGCCATCCGCCGTCCGGACCAACGAGATGACACCGAACACCGCGAGCGTGGTGAAGCCGTAGGCGAGTAGGTAGAACAGCGTCGCCGACGTCCCCGCGGTGGTGATGGCCATGGTCCCGATCAGCAGGAACCCGGCGTGCGCGATGGACGAGTACGCGATCATGCGCTTCAGATCGGTCTGTGTGAGTCCCAGCACCGCGCCGATGACCATGGACGCGATCGCCACGGCCCACAGCACCCCGCGCCACTCCCAGCGGGTCGACCCGAAGGCCACGAAGAGCACCCGGGCGATGGCGCCGAAGGCCGCGACCTTCGTGCAGGCCGCCATGAACGCCGTCACGGGCGTGGGCGCGCCCTGGTAGACGTCCGGTGTCCAGGTGTGGAAGGGGCCGACCGAGCCCTTGAACAACAGCCCGACGACCAGCAGCGCGAGTCCGCCGAACAGCAGCGCGTCCGACCGGTCGGTGCCCACCGCGGCGTTCGCGATGGCGCTGAGCCGCACCGAGCCCGCGTAGCCGTAGAGCAGCGCGACGCCGTAGAGGAAGAACGCGGAGGCGAACGCCCCCAGCAGGAAGTACTTGACCGCGGCCTCCTGCGACAGCAGCCGGCGGCGCCGCGCCAGCCCGCACATCAGGTACAGCGGCAGCGACAGGACCTCGAGCGCCACGAACATCGTGAGCAGGTCGTTCGAGGCGACGAACGCCATCATCCCGCCGAGCGCGAACAGCGTGAACGGGAAGACCTCGGTCTGCATCGTCGGGGCCTCGCCCAGCGCCCCGTAGGACCGGTCGACGTGCTCCGGGTCGACTCCGGTGCCCCCGGTCGTCGTGCCCGGCGCGGCCCCCACGGAGGCCCGCTCGACGGCGTTCGCCACGAACGCCCCGCCCGGCTCCACCGAGCGGTCCGCGATGAGCAGGATCGAGCCGAACGCCAGGACCAGCAGGGTGCCCCAGAGGAACAGCGTGGGCATGTCCACGGCGAGGGCGGCGGCCAGCGTGACCACGCCCTCGGCGGGCGCGCCACCCGCGTAGACCCCGAGCGTCACCCCCGCCACGGCGATGACCAGCACGGTCAGCGCGACCTGCGCGGGCCAGCGCTGGTGTCGGGGCAGGAACGCCTCCACCAGCACGGAGACGCACGCCCCACCCAGCACGATCAGCAGCGGCGCGATGGCGCCGTAGGCGATCGGGGGCGCTTCCAACGGGGTCATCGGGCCACTCCTCCGACCGGCACGGGGTCGGTCAGACCCAGCTCGGTCATCGTCGCCTGGACGGACGGGTTGATCACGTCGAGCACGGGGCCGGGGAAGAACCCGAGCACCACGATCACGACGATCAGCGGGGCCAGCACCCCGATCTCGCGCTTGGTCAGGTCCGGGAACCCGCCCCCGCGCTTCGCGGCGACGGCCGGGTCGATCATCGCGCCGGGCCCGCCCGCGGGCTCCAGCGAGTTCAGCACCGCCTGTCCGCGGACCGGCCCCTGCATCGTCTGCTGGTAGAACCACAGCACGTACAGCGCCGCGAAGATGATCCCGACGGTGGCGATGATCGTGGCCACCGGCTCGTTCGGGAAGGACCCCACGAGCACCAGGAACTCGCTGACGAACGAGTTCGTCCCGGGCAGGGCGAGCGAGCTCATCCCGGCCAGCAGCAGGCAGCCCGCCAGCACCGGCGCAAGCGTCGAGACGCCGCCGTAGTCGCTGATCAGGCGCGATCCGCCCCGCGCGACCAACAGGCCGACCATGACGAACAGCATGCCGGTGGAGAGGCCGTGGTTGACCATGTAGAGCGTGGCGCCCGCGAAGGCCTGGCTGGAGAAGGCGAACGTGCCCAGCGCGATGAACCCGAAGTGCGCGATGGACGTGTACGCCACGAACCGGCTCATGTCCTTCTGCCCCACGGCCAGCAGCGCGCCGTAGAGGATGCCGATCACGGCGAGGGTGATCACCAGGGGCGCCAGCGCCTGCGAGGCCGCCGGGAACAGCGGCAGGCAGTAGCGCAGGAACCCGTAGGTGCCCACCTTGTCCAGCACGCCGACGAGCAGGACCGCGGCCACGATCGGGGCCTCGGCACCGGCGTCCGGCAGCCAGGTGTGGAAGGGCACCAGCGGCGCCTTGATCGCGAAGGCGACGAAGAAGCCGAGGAACAGCCAGATCTGGGTCGACGTCGGGACCTGCGCCGCCATGGCCTGCAGCTCGGACCAGGTGAACGTGCCCCGGCCCAGGATGTTCCCGCTGGTCACGTACAGCCCGATCAGCGAGGCCAGCATGATCAGGCCGCCGAGCAGGGAGTACAGGAAGAACTTCACCGAGGCGTACTGCCGGTTCGGGCCGCCGAAGCGCCCGATCAGGAAGTACATCGGGATGAGCATCGCCTCGAAGAAGACGTAGAACAGGAAGACGTCCGTGGCCGTGAAGACGCCGACGAGCGTGGCCTGGGTGGCGAGCAGCAGGGCGAAGTAGCCCGACGCCGTGCGTCCCTCGGGGAGCTTCTCCGCCCAGGCGAACAGCATCAGGCCGGGGACCAGGAACGCGGTCAGCGCGATCAGCACGAGCGCGATGCCGTCGATCCCGAAGGCCAGGTGCGTGCCGAACGCGGGGATCCACGGGATGGAGAACTCGTACTGGAAGCGGGTGCCGCTCGCGGCGGCCGCGGTGTCGTAGCCGACCCAGATCACCACGACGAGCACGAACTCGACCAGCGCGGTGACCATCGCCGTGGCCTTCGCCGCGGGGACGTTGTGCCGCAGCGGGTACATCAGCAGCGCGCCGACGACCGGCACGAGCAGCAGGATGATCAACATGGGGCTCACGCGAACCTCACCGCCAGCAGGGCCGCGACGACGAAGACACTGCCGCCCAGCATGGAGAGCGCATAGGAGCGCACGAACCCGGTCTGCAGCCGTCTCAACCGGCCCGAGCCGCCGCCGAGCCCGGCGGCGAGGCCGTTGACCACACCGTCCACGCCGCGGTTGTCCACGAACACCAGGGCCCGGGTGAGCCAGATGCCGGGACGCTCGATGAGCGTCTCGTTGATCGCGTTGGCGTAGAGGTCCCGGCGGGCGGCCCGGACCGGCAGCGAGACCGGCTCCGGCCGCTGCACCGGCGTGGGACGCCGACCGACGAGCAGGTACGCGACCAGCACGCCGAGCGCCGAGAACGCGACGACGAGCCACGGGACCAGCGCGTGCGGCAGGACCCCGCCCTCGGACTCCTGCAGCTCGCCCAGCGAGGGCGCGAGCCACTCGTACAGGCCGATCGAGTAGAGGACGAACCCGCCGAACACCGACCCGACGGCCAGCACGATCATCGGCGCCGTCATCGACACCGGGGACTCGTGCGGGTGGTAGTCCTTCCCGTCCGGTGCCTTCCGGTCCCTCCAGCGTTCCCGCCCGAAGAACGTCATGATCATCAGGCGGGTCATGTAGAACGCGGTGAGCCCGGCCGCGAGCGTGGCCGCGCCGCCGAACACCCAGCCCTGCCAGCCCTCCTGGCCGAACGCGGCCTCGATGATCGCGTCCTTGGAGAAGTAGCCGGACAGGAACGGGAAGCCGATCAGCGCGAGGTAGCCGAGGCCGAAGGTCACGAAGGTGATCGGCATCCGCCTGCCGAGGCCGCCGAAGTGGCGCATGTTCACGTCGTCGTTCATGGCGTGCATGACCGAACCGGCGCCGAGGAACAGCCCGGCCTTGAAGAAGCCGTGGGTGAGCAGGTGGAAGATGCCCAGCGCGTAGCCCGCCGGGCCGAGCCCGACGGCCAGGATCATGTACCCGATCTGGCTGACCGTGGAGTACGCGAGCACCTTCTTGATGTCGTCGTAGGCGCAGCCGATGATCGCCCCGATGAGCAGCGTGACGACGCCGATCAGCGCGACGACCAGCCGTCCGGTCTCCGTGAGGTTGTAGATGGGGTTCGTGCGGGCGATGAGGTAGACACCCGCGGTGACCATCGTGGCCGCGTGGATCAGGGCCGAGACCGGGGTCGGGCCCTCCATCGCGTCCGGCAGCCAGGACTGCAGCGGGAACTGGCCGGACTTGCCGCAGGCGCCGAGGAGCAGCAGCAGGGTCACCGCCAGGACCGTGCCGGAGGGGACGTCGCCGATGCGGGCGAACACCTCGGTGTACTGCAGGGTGCCCAGCTCGAGCCAGATCAGGAAGATCGCGATGGCCAGCCCGACGTCGCCGACCCGGTTCATCAGGAATGCCTTCTTCGCCGCGGTCGCCGCGGCGGGCCGGTCCTGGTAGAAGCCGATCAGCAGGAACGACGCCAGGCCGACGCCCTCCCAGCCGAGGTAGAGCATCACGAAGTTGTTGCCCAGCACCAGGATCAGCATCGCCGCGACGAACAGGTTGAGCTGCGCGAAGAAGCGGCGGCGGCCCGGGTCGTGGCTCATGTAGCCGACCGAGTAGATGTGGATCAGCGAGCCGACGCCGGTGATCAGCAGCACGAACGTGAGCGACAGCGGGTCCAGCCGGATCCCGAAGTCCACGTTCAGCGAGCCGGTGGCGATCCAGTCGAACAGCGACACCTCGCGGCTGCGCTGCTCCGGGTCCAGCCCGAGCGTCTCGAAGAAGATCGCCAGGCCGAGCGCGAAGGACGCCACGACGGTGCCGACGCCGAGCCAGTGGCCCCAGGCGTTCGCCCGCCTGCCGGCCAGGAAGTTGATCAGTGCGCCCAGGGCGGGCAGCACGAACAGCAGCCAGGCGAGAGACCCGAGGCCGGTGGCGGCCATGGCGCTGTCCACGGGGGGAGCGGTCATCGTCGAAAGCCCCTCAGTACTTCAGCAGGTTCGCGTCGTCCACGGAGGACGATCGACGGGTTCGGAAGATCGACATGATGATGGCCAGGCCCACGACCACCTCGGCCGCCGCGACGACCATGACGAAGAACGCCATGACCTGGCCGTCCAGCGTGCCGTTGATGCGGGCGAAGGTGACCAGCGACAGGTTCACCGCGTTGAGCATCAGCTCGATGCACATGAACACGACGATCGCGTTGCGGCGCACCAGCACCCCGACCGCGCCGACGGTGAACAGCAACCCGCTGAGCAGCAGGTAGTTCGTGGGGCTCACGAGTCCAGCTCCTTGCGGCGTCCCTGCAGGGAATGCGCGTCCGACGGCGGCCGCGGCGTCTCGTCCACCTCGTGGCCCTCGATGATGTCCGAGAGGGACTCCCGGGCGATCGAGCCGTCCGGCAGCAGCGCGGGCACCGCGACCGAGTTGGCCGTGGCGTAGACGCCCGGGCCGGGCAGCGGGGAGATCCGGTCCCCGCGCAGCCGCGCGACGACGGCGGCGCGCTGGCCGAGCTTGGCCTTCGGCTTCTTCTGCGCGAAGGCCAGCACCATCGCGCCCAGGGCCGCGGTGATCAGCAGCGCCGAGGTCAGCTCGAAGGGCAGCAGGTAGTCGGTGAAGATCAGCCGCCCGATGCCGGTGATGTTGCCGTTGGCGGCGCCTGACCCGAGCCCCGTCGACGGGACCGCGAACATCGTCCGGCCCACGCCCGCGACCAGCAGCAGCGCGAACGCCAGGCCGAGCAGCGCGCCCGCGACCCGCTGTCCACGGAGGACTTCGACGACGGAGTCCGAGCTGTCCCGCCCGACCAGCATGAGGACGAACAGGAACAGCATCATCACCGCGCCCGTGTACACGATGATCTGCACGAACCCGAGGAACGGGGCCTGCTGCATCATGTAGAGGATCGCCAGCGACAGCATGGTCATGACCAGGAACAGCGCGGAGTGCACCGCGTTCCGGGCGAAGATCATCGACACGGCCGCGGCGAGCGCGACCGGGCCGAGGATCCAGAAGACGATCGCCTCGCCCACACCGGTGTCCCCGGCCGTGGCGTCGGCGACTTGCGCGAGGATCATCGAACCTGCTCCCCCACCGGCTCCGACTCGTCGTTCCGCCGGGCGAGCACGGGACCCTGGACGTAGTAGTCCTGCTCGTCCTCACCCAGGCGCATC
The DNA here is from genome assembly GCF_039541715.1 of Pseudonocardia xishanensis. Lineage (NCBI taxonomy): Bacteria > Bacillati > Actinomycetota > Actinomycetes > Pseudonocardiales > Pseudonocardiaceae > Pseudonocardia > Pseudonocardia xishanensis. The sequence goes on along the minus strand of NZ_BAABGT010000101.1, from coordinate 70,709 downwards.
GGGTGCGGCGGCTGCTCCATCCCCGGCAGCAGCGGCGCGAGCAGCTGCTCCTTGGTGTAGATCAGGTCCTGCCGGTTGTCGTCCGCCAGCTCGTAGAAGTTGGTCATCGTGAGCGAGCGGGTGGGGCAGGCCTCGATGCACAGGCCGCAGCCGATGCAGCGCAGGTAGTTGATCTGGTAGATCGCGCCGTACCGCTCGCCAGGGGAGAACCGCTCCTCCGCGGTGTTGTCCCCGCCCTCCACGTAGATCGCGTCCGCCGGGCACGCCCAGGCGCACAGCTCGCAGCCCACGCACTTCTCCAGCCCGTCCGGGTGCCGGTTGAGCTGGTGGCGCCCGTGGTAGCGGGGCGCGGCGGGCGGGAAGTCCTCCGGGTACTCCTCGGTGACGACCTTCTTGAACATCGTCGAGAAGGTGACACCGAAGCCCTTGAAGAAGTCGAACATTCCCTAGTCCTCCTTCCCGGTGAGAACGGATGCCTTCTCGGCCTCGGCCCTCGGCAGCCGGTGGCGCGGGCGCGCCGGGACGGCGAGGTCCAGCGGCGGGACCGGGTAGTCCGACGCGACCTCCACGGTCTCGTCCGGCGTCTTGCGGTCCGGCAGCCCGAAGGCGACGGCGAGGATGACCAGCACCACGATCCCGATGAGGATCAGCAACGCCACGGTGGCGTCCCCGCCCGTGGCGTTGCGGTAGGCCCGCACCGCGAACACCACCAGGATCCAGCCCAGCGAGACCGGGACCAGGACCTTCCACCCGAGCTTCATGAACTGGTCGTAGCGGAAGCGGGGCAGCGTGCCGCGCAGCCAGATGAAGAGGAACAGGAACACGAGGGTCTTCGCGATGAAGACGACGAACTGGATCCAGCCGTTGTCGAAGCCGGACCACAGCGCGCCCAGCCACGGGACGTGCCCGCCGCCGAGGAACAGCGTGGTCGCCATCGCCGAGACGGTGACCATGTTGACGTACTCGGCGAGGAAGAACAGCGCGAACTTCAGCGACGTGTACTCGGTGTGGAAGCCGCCGACCAGCTCGGACTCGGCCTCGGGCAGGTCGAACGGCGCCCGGTTGGTCTCGCCGACCATCGAGATCACGAAGATCACGAAGCTGGGCAGCAGCAGGTAGAAGTACCAGCCGTTGCCCTGGGAGGCGACGATGTCCGCGGTGGACAGCGAGCCCGCGTACAGCACGACGGCGACCACGGAGAGGCCGAGCGCGATCTCGTAGGAGATGACCTGGGCCGCGCTGCGCAGCGCGCCGAGCAGCGAGTACGGCGAGCCGGAGGCCCAGCCGCCGAGGACGATGCCGTAGACCCCGATGGACGAGCAGGCCAGCACCACGAGCACGCCGACCGGGAGGTCGACCAGCTGCAGCACGGTGGGCTCACCGAAGATCGACACCTCGCCGCCGAACGGGATGACGGAGAAGGCGACGAAGGCGGGGATGGTGGAGACGACCGGCGCGATGAAGTAGATCTTCTTGTCGGCCATCACCGGCATGATGTCTTCTTTGAACGCCAGCTTGAGCCCGTCCGCCAGCGACTGCAGCCAGCCGCCCGGGCCCACCCGGTTCGGGCCGGGACGCTGCTGCATCCGGGCCACGACCTTGCGTTCCCAGTTGATCATGAACAGGGTCAGCACGACGCCGACCGCGAACAGCACCACGACCTTGAGCAGGACGAGCCAGATCGGGTCGTCCGCCAGCAGCTGCTGGGTGCGGGTCAGACCCTCCTGCTGAGCGAGGTTCATCCCGCCACCACCCTCACGAGCGCTCCGTGCCCGACGCCCAGCGTCGAGCGGACCTGCGACCCGGGCGAGTTCGCGGGCAGCCAGACGACGCCGTCCGGCAGGTCGGCGAGCTCGACCGGCAGTGTGATCGCGCCCCGGTCCGTGGCGACGCTGGCGGTCCCGCCCTCGACCAGGCCCAGTCGCTCGGCGGTGGCGGGGTTGGCCCGCACCCGCGGCGGCCGGGCGGTGCCCGCCAACGCGGGCTCGTCGATCGACAGCGAGCCGTCGTCGATGAGCTGCCGCCAGGTCGCGAGGACGGCCGAGCCGACCTGCGCGGGCCGCGGTGTGGCGCCCGGCGCCTCGGTCGGGGCGACGGCGGTGCCGGTGTAGGGCGCGAGCCGAGCCAGGTCCCCGGCCGCGGCGGCCGGGGTCTGGGTGAACAGGTCGGCGTCCATCTCGACGGCCAGGGTGTCCAGCACCCGGCAGTCCGGGAGCACGCCCGTGGCGTCCAGCGACGGGCCGAACTCCCGGCGGCGACCCTCCCAGTTGAGGTAGGTGCCCGCCCGCTGGGCGTCCGGCGCGACCGGGAGCACCACGTCCGCCAGCTCGGTGACCGCGGAGGCGTGGATCTCCAGGCTGACCAGGAAGCCGACCGCCTCCAGCGCGGCCAGCGCCGCGGCCGGGTCGGCCAGGTCGTGCGGGTCCACCCCGCCGACGACCAGCCCGGACAGGTCCCCGGAGGCCGCGGCGGCGAGGATCTCGTCCGTGCTGCGGCCCGGGGTCGCGGGCAGGCCGGTGATCCCCCAGGCCTGCTCGACCTCGGCGCGGGCGGCGGCGTCGGTGACCGGGCGGCCGCCGGGCAGCAGGGTCGGCACCGCGCCGGCCTCCAGGGCGCCCCGGTCCCCCGCGCGGCGCGGGACCCAGGCGACCTTCGCGCCGGTGCGGGTGGCCAGCTCCGCGACCGCGGAGTACAGGCCCGGGACCTCGGCGGCCCGGTCCCCCACCAGGATCACGGCACCGGGACCGGCGAGCGCGTCCACCAGCTCGCCGCTCACCTGCTCCCGCAGCACCGACGCCTCGGCGCCGGGGACGGACCTGATCAGGGTGGCCTCGGTCTTGCGCATCCCCGCCGTCGTCCACTGGCCGAGCTGGAAGACCCGCTGGCCCCGCTTGCGGACGGCCTTGCGCACCCGGAGGAAGACGATGCCCGCCTCCTCCTCGAGGTCCAACCCCACGCTGAGCACGGCGGGCGCGGCCTCGAGCGCGGCGAACGTGACGTCCGGCGCGAGCTGGGTCCCGAGGAACGCGAGCTCCTCGGCGGAGTGCGGCCGGGCCCGGAAGTCGACGTCGTGGGTGCCTGCGGCGACCCGGGCGAACTTCGCGTAGGCGTAGGCGTCCTCGAGTGTGAGCCGTCCGCCCGCCAGGACCCCGACGCCCCGGTTGGCGCGCGCGGCCAGGAGCCCCTCGGCGGCGACGCGCAGCGCCTCGGTCCAGGAGGCCTCGACCAGCTGGCCGGACTCGTCACGCACGTGCGGGCGGGTGATCCGCTCCTTCGACGCCAGGTACCGGAAGGCGAAGCGGCCCTTGTCGCAGAGCCACTCCTCGTTGACGTCGGGATCGTTGCCCGCCAGCTTGCGCTGGACCTGGCCGCGCCGGGTGTCCGTGCGGGTGGCGCAGCCGGAGCTGCAGTGCTCGCAGACGCTCGGCGTGGACTTGAGGTCGAACGGGCGCGACCGGAACCGGTAGGCCGCGCTGGTCAGCGCGCCGACCGGGCAGATCTGGATGGTGTTGCCGGAGAAGTAGCTCTGGAAGGGCGTGTCCTCGGCGGTGCCGATCTGCTGGTTCGCGCCGCGCTCCAGCAGGTCGATGAACGGGTCGCCCGCGATCTCCTCGGAGAAGCGGGTGCAGCGCTGGCAGAGCACGCAGCGCTCGCGGTCCAGCAGCACCTGGGAGCTGATCGGCAGCGGCTTCGGGAAGGTCCGCTTGGTCTCCACGAACCGGGAGTCCGTGCGGCCGGTGGACATCGCCTGGTTCTGCAGGGGGCACTCGCCGCCCTTGTCGCAGATCGGGCAGTCCAGCGGGTGGTTGATCAGCAGCAGCTCCATCACGCCCTGCTGCGCCTTGTCCGCGACGGGCGAGGTGTGCTGGGTCTTGACCACCATCCCGTCCGCCACGGTCATGGTGCAGCTGGCCTGCGGCTTCGGCATGGGCCGCCCGCCCATCTCCACCTCGACCAGGCACTGGCGGCAGGCGCCCGCCGGGTCCAGCAGGGGATGGTCGCAGAAGCGCGGGACGATGATCCCCAGCCGCTCGCAGGTGCGGATGAGGATCTCGCCCTTGGGCGCGGTGACCTCGATGCCGTCGATGGTGAGCGTGACGGTCTCGGTCTCGGTGGTCGTCATGCGGAGGCTCCGCTCAGCTTCAGGGTCTGCTCCGCCTCGACATCGGCCAGCTGCTCGGGCCGCGGCACGACCGGCTGCTCGGCGATGAGGTCCAGGAACTCCTGGCGGAAGTACTTGATGCCGCTGGTGATCGGGCTCGTCGCGCCGTCACCGAGGGCGCAGAAGGAGCGGCCGAGGATGTTGTCGCAGATGTCGAGCAGGGTGTCGACGTCGGAGGGCGTGCCCTGGTGGTGCACCATCCGCTCCAGGATCTGGACCAGCCAGTACGTGCCCTCGCGGCACGGGGTGCACTTGCCGCAGCTCTCGTGTTTGTAGAACTCGGTCCACTTCATGACCGCCCACGGCACGGAGACGGTCTCGTTGAAGACCTGCACCGCCGTCGTCCCGAGCATGGAGCCCGCGCCCGCGGCGCCCTCGAAGTCCAGCGGGGTGTCCAGGTGCTCGGCGGTGAACATCGGGGTCGACGAGCCGCCCGGCGTCCAGAACTTGAGCGGGATCCCGTCCTTCATCCCGCCCGCCAGCTCCAGCAGCGTGCGCAGCGTGATCCCCATCGGCGCCTCGTACTGCCCGGGCCGCTCGACGTGCCCGGACACCGAGTAGATCTTCGGCCCGGGGGACTTCTCGGAGCCCATGCTGCGGAACCACTCCGCGCCGCCTGCCACGATGTACGGGACCGACGCGATGGTCTCCACGTTGTTCACCACCGTCGGCGAGGCGTAGAGCCCGGCCGTGGCGGGGAACGGCGGCTTGAGCCGGGGCTGGCCGCGGCGACCCTCGAGCGAGTCCAGCAGCGCCGTCTCCTCGCCGCAGATGTAGGCGCCCGCGCCGGCGTGGACCACGATGTCCAGGTCGAAGCCGGTGCCGAGGATGTCCGTGCCCAGGTAGCCCGCGGCGTAGGCCTCGGCGACCGCGGCGCGCAGCCTGCGGATCGGGTGCAGCGCCTCGCCGCGCACGTAGATCGCGCAGAACTTCGCGCGGATCGCGTAGCTGGTGATGATGCAGCCCTCGATGAGCGAGTGCGGGTCCGCCATCATCGTCGGGATGTCCTTGCAGGTCCCGGGCTCGCCCTCGTCCGCGTTGATCACGAGGTACTTGGGCTTGGCGCCGGGGCCGGTGGAGCCCTGCGGGATGAAGGACCACTTCATGCCGGTGGGGAAGCCCGCGCCGCCGCGGCCCCGCAGGCCGGAGTCCTTGCAGAGCTGGATGAGCTGGTCCGGGTGCCCGGCGAGCGCGGTGCGCATCGCCCGGTAGCCGCCGGTGCGCTCGTAGGTCTCCAGCGTCCAGGAGCGCTCCTCGGCCCACCTGCTGGTGAGGACGGGAGTCAGGATGTCGGGGCTCATGACTTCTCCGGGAGGGCGGGCAGGGCGGGGGGCTCGTCCGGCAGGGCGGGGGCCGCCCAACCGCGATCGGTGGCGATGCCGTTGCCGCGCAACGTCTCCGGGCTCGTCGAGGGGCCCGCGACGGCCGCCGCGGCGACCACCGCGTCCTCGGTGAACCCGGCCAGCTCCAGCTCCACGGTCCGCAGGTCCGTCAGCGGGGCGCCGCGGGTGGGCCGCGGCTTCTCACCCCGCTGCAGGGCCTCGACGAGCTCGACGGCCGACTCGACGGTCTGGTTGTCGAAGTACTCGTAGTTGACCTGGATGACCGGGGCGAGGTCGCAGGCCGCGAGGCACTCCGCGTGCTCCAGGGTCAGCGAGCCGGTGGTGCCCGGCTCCCCCGCGGTCTCCTCGTGGCCGACCCCCAGCTTCTCGCTGAGCCGGGCGTAGATGTCGTCCCCACCCAGCGCCGCACAGAGGGTGTTGGTGCAGACCGACACCAGGTGCTCGCCGCAGGGGGTGCGCTTGTACATCGTGTAGAAGGTCGCCACCGCGCTGACCTCGGCGGTGGTCAGCTCCAGCGCCTCCGCGCAGAACCGGATGCCCGCCTGCGACACGCAGCCCTCGACCGACTGCACGAGGTGCAGCAGCGGGAGCAGCGCGGACCGGGCGACCGGGTAGCGGGCGATGACCTCCTTCGCGCGCTGCCGGGTGACCTCGTCGAACACCGGCGAGACGGGTGACGGCGGCGGCTGGGCCTGCCAGGTCCGCTCCGCGGGGGCCGCGGGGCCGGGGCGCTTCTCGGGTGTGCCTTCCGGCAGCGTCATCGCGCCACTCCGCTTCGCTTCGTGGACGGTGTCACCGGTCCACCCCTCCCATCACGGGGTCGATGCTCGCGACGGCGGCGATGACGTCGGCGACCATGCCGCCCTCGCTCATCGCGGGCATGCACTGCAGGTTGACGAAGCTGGGGTCCCGGACGTGGACGCGGACCGGCCTGGTCCCGCCGTCCGACACGAGGTGGTAGCCCAGCTCGCCGCGCGGGGACTCCACACTGGAGTACACCTGGCCCGGCGGGACGTGGAACCCCTCGGTGACCAGCTTGAAGTGGTGGATCAGCGACTCCATGGACTGCCCCATGATCTTGCGGACGTGCTCCAGGGAGTTGCCCATGCCGTCGCTGCCGATGGACAGCTGGGCGGGCCAGGCGATCTTGCGGTCCGGCACCATCACCGGGCCGGGCTCGATCTTCGCGCAGGCCTGCTCGATGATCCGCAGCGACTCGCGCATCTCGGCCACCCGCAGCAGGTAGCGGGCGTAGCAGTCCCCCGCCGTCTCCGTCGGGACGTCGAACTCGAACTCCTCGTACAGCGAGTACGGCTCGACCTTGCGCTGGTCCCAGGGCAGGCCTGCCGACCGCAGGATCGGACCGGTCGCGCCGAGCGCGAGGCAGCCGTCGACCGGCAGGTAGCCGACGCCCTCGAGGCGCTGCTTCCAGATCGGCTGCCCCGTGAGCAGGTTGTCGTAGTCCGGCAGCCGGGAGTGCATGACCTTGACGAAGTCGAGGACCTTCTCCTTCCAGTCCTCGGGGAGGTCCTGGGAGAGGCCGCCGGGGCGGATGAAGGCGTGGTTCATCCGCAGCCCGGTCAGGTACTCCAGCAGGTGGAGGACCTCCTCGCGCTCGCGGAACCCGGCCGTCATGCCGGTGAGCGCGCCGAGCTCCATGCCGCCGGTGGCCAGGCAGACCAGGTGCGAGCCGATCCGGTTGATCTCCATGAGCATGACCCGGATCAGCGCCGCGCGGCGCGGCACCTCGACCTCGAGCAGCTTCTCGACGCCCAGGCAGTACGCGGCCTCGTTGAACAGCGGGGCCAGGTAGTCCATCCGCGTCACGAAGGTGACGCCCTGGGTCCAGGTCCGGTACTCGCAGTTCTTCTCGATGCCGGTGTGCAGGTAGCCGATCACCGAGCGGGCCTGGGTGACGGTCTCGCCCTCCAGCTCCAGCACCAGGCGCAGCACGCCGTGCGTCGACGGGTGCTGCGGCCCCATGTTGATCACGATGCGGTCGTCGTGCTCGTCGGTGGACACGCTGTCCATCAGCTCGTCCCAGTCACCGCCGGTGACCGTGTAGACGGTGCCCTCGGTGGTCTCGCGGGGTTCCGCGGCGTAGGGATCGGTGGTGCTCACGAGTACGCCCTCCGCTCATCGGGCGGAGGGATCTCCGCGCCCTTGTACTCCACGGGGATCCCGCCGAGGGGGTAGTCCTTGCGCTGGGGGTGGCCCTCCCAGTCGTCCGGCATGAGGATCCGGGTCAGCGCCGGGTGGCCCTCGAAGACCACGCCGAACATGTCCCACGTCTCGCGCTCGTGCCAGTCCGCCGTGGGGTAGACGCCCACCACGCTCGGCAGCCGCGCGTCCGCCGGGTCCAGCGCGACCTCGAGCCGGATCCGACGCCGCCACGTCATCGAGAGCAGCTGGTAGACGACGTGCAGCGGCTGGTGCACCGCGGCGCCGTCCGGGGCGGTGTAGTCCACACCGGACACGCCGGACAGCAGCTCGAAGCGCAGCTCCGGGGAGTCCCGCAGCGTGCGGCAGACCTCCTCGATCCGCTCCCGCTCGACGTAGAACGTGATCTCGCCGCGGTCGATGGTGATCTGCCGGACGGCGCTGCGGGCGACGCCGCGGCCCTCCAGGGCCTCCGCCAGGTCGTCCGCCAGCTGGTCGAACCAGCCGCCGTAGGGGCGCTCGGCAGGGGCGGGCGCGTAGCCGGGCAGCCGCAGGCCGCCGAAGCCGGAGGTGTCGCCGGAGCCGCGCACGCCGAACATCCCGGAGCGCTCGCGGGTCGGGGCGAGCCGGGTGCCACCCTCCGGTGCCGCGGCGGTCTCGGTGGCCTGCTCGACCTCGCCGGACTCGGGGGCCTCGCCGCCCGCGGCGCGCTGCTTCTCGGTGGCCGCGCCGCTCGCCTCGGCGGAGGACTGCGCGCCGCCGGTGGGCTCCTCGCGGTCCTTGCTGGTGCCGGTGGGTTCCGTCATCGCGGCATCACTTCTTCGCGTACTTGATCGAGGACGGGATCATCGGCGTCTTGTAGCCGCTCGCGGCCAGCTCGGCGGCCCGCTTGCGGCCCAGCGGCTCGTCGGAGATCTTGGCGTGGATCTTGAGGATCGCGTCCATGAGCATCTCGGGGCGCGGCGGGCAGCCGGGCAGGTACATGTCGACCGGCACGATGTGGTCGACGCCCTGCACGATCGCGTAGTTGTTGAACATCCCGCCGGAGCTGGCGCAGACCCCCATCGCCAGCACCCAGCGCGGTTCGGGCATCTGGTCGTAGATCTGGCGCAGGACCGGGGCCATCTTGTTGCTCACCCGTCCGGCCACGATCATCAGGTCGGCCTGGCGCGGGGACGCGCGGAAGACCTCCATGCCGAAGCGGGCGAGGTCGTAGCGCGGCGCGCCCGTCGTCATCATCTCGATGGCGCAGCAGGCCAGGCCGAACGTTGCAGGCCACAGCGAGGACTTGCGGGTCCAGTTGACCAGCTTCTCGACGCTGGTCAGCAGGACGCCGGACGGAAGGTGCTCTTCGAGACCCATGTCAGTTCCAATCCAGCCCGCCGCGCCGCCAGACGTAGGCGTACGCGAAGCCGACCGTGACGATGAACAGGATGATCTCCACCAGGCCGAACAGGCCCAGGGCGTCCGCGCTGACCGCGAACGGGTAGAGGAAGACCATCTCGATGTCGAACAGGATGAACAGCATCGCCGTGAGGTAGTAGGCGACGGGCATCCGACCGGTGCCGACGACCGGCTTCGGCGACGGCTCGATCCCGCACTCGTAGGCGTCGAGCTTGGCCCGGTTGTAGCGGCGCGGTCCGATGTAGGGCGCCGCCGTGACGGAGAAGAGCGCGAACGCGCCCGCCAGGAGGGCCATGAACAGAAGCGCCAGATAGGGATCGAGCATCGTGCACCTTCGTTGTCTGCACTGCTACGGGGGCTTGCGTGTGACCTGCGTGATCTCCGACGGCACCCTACGTGTGCGGGGTCACCTCACCCCGGGTGAGGGGGCCCTTACCCGAGGACGGGAACGATGATCGGGCGGGCGCGTGCGTGCGACGGCGGTGTCCGTCGAGCCCGCGGGACCTGCGCCGACGACGAACACGTCGGCCCCCTGCCCCCCGCGGTCCGGCGGCGCCGTCGGTGGTGGGTTCGGGCGCTGGCATTCCGCTCCTTGTGAACTGGTTCACGAGGTACTTGTGAACTGTTTCACGAAGTTCGGCGGGATGTCCAGGCGGCCCGGCGGCGTCGCGTCCGGTTCCGGGGAACGGCTCAGACGGGCTTCGTGGCGCGGTGCAGAGCGACCGCCCCGCCCGCGAGGTCGCGCCAGGCCACCCGGGACCAGCCCGCCCCGGCGATGATCTCCGCGAGCCTGCGCTGCGGCGGCCAGTCCACGATGGACTCGCTCAGGTAGGTGTACGCCTCGGGGTTCGACGACACCCGCCGCGCGATCGCGGGGAGCACCCGGCGGAGCATCACGTCCTGGTACGCGACGCGGTAGGGCGTCCAGGTCGGGGTGCCGAACTCGCAGACCACGAGTCTGCCCCCGGGCCGGGTGACGCGGGCGAGCTCGGCCAGCGCACGGGCGGTGTCGTTGACGTTCCGCAGGCCGAAGCTGATGGTGACGGCGTCGAACGCGGCGTCCGCGAACGGGAGGTCGAGCGCGTCCGCGGCGACCTTGGGGACGGTGCGCCGGGCGCCGGCCCGCAGCATGCCGAGCGAGAAGTCGGCGGCGACGCAGTACGCGCCGGACTTGGCCAGCTCCTCGGTGGAGACCGCGGTCCCGGCGGCGAGGTCGAGCACCCGCTGCCCCGGCCGCAGCTCCAGCGCCTCCCGGGTCAGGCGCCGCCAGCGCCGGTCCTGCCCCGCGGTGAGGACGGTGTTGGTGAGGTCGTAGCGCCGCGCGACGCCGTCGAACATCGCCGCGACGTCCTGCGGGTCCTTGTCCAGCTCCGCCCTGCCCACGGGATGAACCCTACGGGGGCGGTGCCTCAGCCGCGCTGGCCGGGGATGCTGCGGAGCGCCTCGCGGAGGCCGTCGAGGTACTCCGCCCGAGTGCGGCGCGCGATCGCGTCCCACTCGGCGGCGGGGCGCGCGAGCGGGCCGGTGGCGCCGGTGAACGAGCCCATCCCGTGCAGGGCGATCCACCGGTGGTCGTAGCCGTGCGGGGTCGCGCGGTCCCACAGCACCGCGCGGACCACGGTGCGGCGCAGGCGCTCCGGGTCGGTGAACGCGAACCGGTTGATGGGCCCGCCGAAGCGCTCGGCGAGCACCCCCACGGCGCTGCCCGCGGTCGGGTCGGTGCAGCGGTTCGCGTCGAACCGGGCCCGGACCTGCGCGGCGTGGAACCAGAACGCGGCCTCGGCCGGGCGGCCGCGGTCGAGCAGCACCTCGCTGAGCGCGAAGAGCACCGGCGGGGCGCACCGCTCCGGCTCGAGCTCGACGAGCTCGGCCGTGCGCCGCCGGACCTCGGGATCCGCGTCGAGCAGGCCGGCGATCGCATCGAGGGCGAGCTGCGTGTCGATCTCCGCGTACTCGCCGGTCGGCTCCACCACCACGGTCTTCTGCGTCATGCTCCGACTCTCGCCCGGTGCGGCGATCCGGACATCCGTGACTCTACGGAGGACCCTGCGTGATGAGGTGACTACCGTCGGTCAGGTGATCGCTCCCCACCCCTCCCGTCGCACGGTGCTGCTCGGCGGGCTCGCGCTCGTGACCGCGGGCTGCGCCGTGCCGCCCGGCCCCGACGGACTCGACGAGCCCACCGAGACCCCCACCCCCGACCCGACGCCGACGCCCTCCCCCGCGGCGGCGGCGGCGACCGAGCTCGCCGCGCTGGAGCAGCGCTTCGGCGGGCGGCTCGGGGTGTTCGCCGTCGACACCGGCACCGGCACGACGATCGGCCACCGGGCCGACGAGCGCTTCCTGATGTGCTCGACGTCGAAGATGCTCGCCGCCTCCGCGATCCTCGCCCTGCGCCTGGACCGGCCGGGGCTGCTGGAGCGCTCGATCTCCTACCCGCGGACCGTGCTCGTCGCGAACTCGCCGGAGACGCAGCAGCACGGCGCGATGACCGTCGCCGAGCTCTGCCGGGCCGCGATGACCCTGAGCGACAACACCGCGATGAACCTGCTGCTCGAGGTGCTCGGCGGCCCGGGCGGGCTCACCGGTTTCCTGCGCCGCAGCGGCGACGGGATCAGCAGGCAGGACCGCACCGAGACCGACCTCAACGTCCTCGACGGCGACAAGGACACGTCGACGCCGGCTCGGATGGCCGCGAACCTGCGGAGCTTCGCCCTCGACGACGGCCTGGACCCCGAGGGCCGCGACCTCCTCGTCGGCTGGTTGACGGCCAACACGACGGGCGCGACCCGGATCACGGCCGGCCTGCCCGCGGACTGGGTGGTCGGGGACAAGACCGGGGCGGGCGCCCAGGGCGAGATCAACGACGTCGCGGTGGTGTGGCCGCCGGGGCGCGCGCCGCTCGTCATCGCGGTCTACACCTCCCCCGCCGACCCGGCCTCGGACGGCAGCCCCGAGACGGTCGCCGACGCGGCTGCGATCGTGGCCCGCACCCTCTGACCGACGCCCGGCCGTCCGCCTCGGAGGCGGTGGGGTCTCACTCGCGGGCGGTCGGGTCTCACTCGCGGGTCAGGGGGTGAGGGTGGCGAGGAAGCCGTCCACTGCGGTGGGCCAGGAGTAGGCCTCGGCCCTCGTGCGGGCGGCGGCGCGGCGGAGGGGTTCGGCGGCGGCGAGATGGGTGGTGACGCCCCGGGCGAACTCCTCCGGGGAGTCCGCGGCGCCCGCGGAGCCCACGATCTCCGGCAGCGCCGAGGACCGCGACACCACCACCGGCGTGCCGCTGGCCAGCGACTCCAGGGCCGACAGGCCGAAGGTCTCGTGCGGGCCGGGGGCCAGCGAGACGTCCGCCGAGGCCAGCAGCGCGGCCAACCGGGCCCGGTCCGGGACGAAGCCCAGGAAGTCCACCGGGAGCCCGGAGGCCCTGCGCTGCAAGGCCGCCCGTCGCGGCCCGTCCCCCGCCACGACCAGCCGGACGCGGTGTCCGGAGTCGCACAGCGCGGCCACCGTGTCGATGCTGCGCTCCGGGTGCTTCTCCGGCGAGAGGCGACCACAGTGGACCAGCAGGGCGTCCGCGCCGCCGCCGAGCCGCGCCCGGAGCGCGGCGGAGTGCCGCGCGGGCGAGAAGGTCGCGAGGTCCACGCCCAGCGGCACCTGCCGGACGTTGCGCGCCCCGATCCGGTCGAACTCCTCGCGGGCGAAGGCCGTCGTGCAGACCACGGTGTCGTAGGCGGCGGCCATCCGGGCGTTGGCGGCGTCCGCGACCCGCCGGGCCGTCCCCGTGGGCAGCAGGAACTGGTGCAGCAGCCGGTCGAGCCGCTCGTGGGAGATCACCACCGACGACACACCCGCCTCCGACGCCCACGAGCCGAGCCCGCGCAGGGTGAGCCGGTCGGAGACCTCGATCGCGTCCGGGCGGAGCCGGTCGAGCAGCCGCCGCACCCGCCACGGGTCGACGGCCCGGTACCCGCCGGTCCCCGGGATCCGCGGGGCGGGCACCGTGATCCGCCGGACCGTGCCCGCCCGACCGTGCCCGCCACCGACACCGGGCCCACCGACACCGGACCCACCGGCCCCCGGGAGCCCGGGGCCGGGGTGGGGCGGGCCGGGAGTGGCGCCCGGCGGGACCACGACGTCCGACGCGCGGTCGCCCGGCACCACGAGGACGACCTCGTGCCCCCGGGATGCGTACCCCGCGCCCAGGGCGTTGAGGGCGGTGCGCAGGCCGCCGGAGCGCGGGCCGTAGAAGTTGGCGAGCTGGACGATCCGCACGTCAGGCCGCCCTGCCCCGCAGCGGCACGGCGGCACCCGCCCGCACGACCTCGCCGTAGTGGCAGAGCAGCTCGTCGCACACCGCACCCCAGGTGCGGCGCAGCACCGACCGGCGCGCCGCGGAGCCGAACTCGGCGCGCAGCACCGGGTCCCGCAGCCGGTCGACGGCCACCCGCAGGTCCGGCCAGCCCGGCTCCTCGTCCGGCGGCAGCGGGACCAGGTAGCCGGTGCGACCGGGCAGCACCAGGTCCCGCGGCCCGCCCGCGTCCGGTGCGACGACCGGCAGCCCGGACGCCAGGCCCTCCTGCACGGCCTGGCAGAACGTCTCCGCGGGTCCGGTGTGGACGAACACGTCCAGCGAGGCGTAGATCGTCGCGAGCTCGTCCCCGCCGCGGAAGCCGAGGAACGCGGCGTCGGGCAGCGCGGCGCGCAGCCGCTCCTCGCTCGGTCCCGCGCCCACGATCACGAGCCGCACCCCCGGCATCCCGGCCAGCGACGCGAGCCGTTCGACCTGCTTCTCCGGCGCCAGCCGTCCCACGTAGCCGACCAGCAGCTCACCGGACGGCGCCAGGGCGGACCGCAGCTCGGCGGACCGCTTGCCGGGGGTGAACCGGCGGGTGTCCACACCGCGCGCCCACTGGTGCACCCGCGGCACCCCGCGCTCCCGCAGGGCGTCGGTCGCCCAGGAGGACGGCGCCAGGGTCCGGTCCGCCTGCGCGTGCAGCCGACACGTCCAGCGCCAGGCGGCCCGCGCCGTCAGGCCGAGGCCGTAGGAGGCGGCGAACCCGGCGACGTCGGTCTGGTAGACCGCGACGGTCGGGATGCCGAGCCTGCGCGCGGCCTGCAGCCCGCGGGCCCCGACGACGAACGGCGCCGCCAGGTGCACGACGTCCGGGTCGAACGCGCGCAACGCCTTCATGATCCGCCGACTCGGCACCCCGACCGGCATCGAGGACACCACCGGCAGCTCCAGGGCGGGCACCCGGACCACCGGGACGTCCTCCCAGGAGGTGGGCTCGTCCGTGCCCGGGGCGATCACCATGGCCTCGTGCCCGCCCGCGCGCAGGTGCTCCAGCACCCGCAGCACCGAGTTGGTGACCCCGTTGACCACGGGGAGGAAGCACTCGCTCACGATCGCGACTCGCACCCCGGCACCGTGTCGCGCGCCCCCGTCCGGCCGGTGACCTGCGCACGAACAACCCGACAACAGCGCGAGAGTTCACCGCGGAGATGCTGCGGCGATACCCCGGGCCGGGATCATCTCCCCCCATGACGGTCATGACCCGCACCCCGGCTCCGGTGGACCCGGGCATGCTCTCGCGCGCCCTGGAGGTCGCCGGGCGCCTCGCCAACGACGCTGCGGAGGTCATCGCCGCCACGGCGGGCCGCGCCCCCGGCTCCGAGTCCAAGGCCGACCCGTTCGACTGGGTCACCGACACCGACCGGACCCTCGAGCGGCACACCCGCCGGGTGCTCGCCGCCGAGTTCCCGGACGTCCCCGTGATCGGCGAGGAGTACGGCGGCGAGGCGGACCCGGCCCGCTTCCGCTGGATCGTCGACCCGGTCGACGGCACGGCCAACTACGTCGCCGGGCTGCCCTGGTGCGCGTACAGCCTCGGGCTGGTCGACGCCGACGGCCCCGTCGTCGGGGTGATCGCCGATCCCAGCCGGGCCCAGATCTACGCCGCCGCCCGCGGCCGCGGCGTCCGCGCCAACGGCGCCCCGGTCCGCGCCGCCTCGGGCACGACGGCGGTCGGCGCGCTGGTCTGCGCGGAGTCGCCCACCCCGTCGTTCGTGGAGCGGGCCGCGGCGCACCACACCGGGGTGCGGGTGCTCGGCTCGTCCGCGCTCGCGATCACCCAGGTCGCGCTGGGTCGTGCGGTCGCCGCCGTGCTCGACGGCTACCGCGAGTGGGACGTCGCCGGGGCGCTGTGCCTGGCGTTGGAGGCCGGGGCCGTGGTCGTGGACCGGGCCGGCAGGGCCGACCCGATGCCGGAGGGCGGGCTGCTGGTCGCGGTGCCCGCCGTCGTCGAGGAGGTCTACTCCTGGTGGGCGGCCTGACGCCGCCTGCCCACGAGCACCGCCGACCCGCCGAACACGAGCCAGCCGCCCGCGGTGAAGGCGAGCAGCCACGGTAGGCCGGTCCACGCCGTCCGGCCCGCGACGCGGACGAGGTCCGGTTCGGCCCGGGCGTACTCGACCTCGACGGTGCCCCCGGTCTGCAGGCCCCGCGGGTAGTAGACGCCCCGTTCGGGTACCTCGAGCTGCCCCTCGGCGGCCGGGAAGCGGATCAGCGTGCGACCGAAGCCTGCGTCGAGGACCTCGGCCGTGGCGGTGCCCGGATCGCGGTCGATCGCCAGATCGTCCGCCACGGCCCCCGCGAACGCGACCGCGCACAGGGCCGTGACCAGCACCGCGAGGCCGACCAGGATGCGCGGGAGGGCCCGGCGCAGGGCCACGCCGATGGTGCGGGCGGTCCGCCCCGCCTCGACGACGACCTCCGCCGCCACACCCCCGGCCACACCGTGACTCTAGTCATCGCCCCCGGGCGGCCCCCGCGCGCCGTGCCTAACCTGGTGTGCGTGACGACCGCCGCGCTGCCCACGGGTCTGCGGGTGCGCACCCGCGAGGTGGACGCCCCCGCAGGCGGGCTGCTCGCCCTGTTGCCGTCGGCGCGGGGGCCCCTGTCCTGGGTCCGCGGGGGCGAGGGGCTCGTCGGCTGGGGCGAGGTCGCGCGCGTCACGACCACGGGCCCGGGCCGGTTCGCCGAGGCGGACGCGTGGTGGCGCGGGCTGGTCGCGGACTGGGAGATCGCGGACGAGGTCGGGCTGGCCGGGACGGGGCCGGTCGCGTTCACGTCGATGACCTTCGCCGACTCCTCGCCGGGGTCCGTGCTGGTGGTGCCGCGCGTCGTCGTCGGCATGCGGGGCGGGCGGGCGTGGGTCACCGAGTTCGGCGATCCCACCCCGGTGCCCACGGAGCCGGTGCGCCCGAGCCGCGGGCTGCGCTACGCGGACGGGGACCTGCCCGTCGCCGGCTACCGGGCGGCGGTGGCCGAGGCGGTCCGGCGGATGCGGGAGGGCGAGCTGGACAAGGCCGCCCTGGCCCATGACCTGCTCGCCGTGTCCGAGGCCGACCACGATCCGCGCCACCTGCTGCGCGGGCTCGCCGCGCGGTACCCGACCTGCTGGGCCTACGCGGTCGACGGGCTGGTCGGTGCCACCCCGGAGCTGCTGCTGCGCAAGCGGGCCGGGACCGTGGAGTCCCGGGTGCTGGCGGGCACGGTCTGGCCGGGCTCGGGTGAGCTGGGCACGGAGAAGAACCTCGTCGAGCACCGGTACGCGGTGGACTCGCTGGTCGAACGGCTGCAGCCGTTCTGCCGCGCGCTGGACGTGCCCGCCGCACCGTCGGTGCTGGCGCTGCCCAACGTGTCCCACCTCGCCACGGACGTCCGCGGCCGCACCCGGGGGGACGCCTCGCTGCTGCGCATCGCCGGCGCGGTGCACCCCACCGCCGCGGTCGGCGGGACGCCCCGCACCGAGGCCCTCGAGCTGATCTCGGCGCTGGAGGGCATGGACCGCGGCCGCTACGCAGGACCCGTCGGGTGGGTGGGTTCCGCTGGGGACGGGGAGCTGGGCGTGGCGCTGCGCTGTGCCCAGCTCACGGGCCCGGTCGCCCGCCTGTTCGCCGGCTGCGGGATCGTCGCGGACTCCGACCCGGACACCGAGGTCCGCGAGGCCGCGGCCAAGCTCCGCGCGGTGCGCGAAGCGCTCTAGTCCCCGGGAGTTGCTCTCGGCGGACGTGCCGGCGTCGTTCGGCAGCGCGAACCGCAGGGTGTCGCTGCCGCCGCTGGTGGCGCCGAGCATGGACCCGTTGCCCGGCAACGGGTTCTCAACGAAGTCGGACATGGGCACCGGCGCGGTCGCGACGGTCGACACCGGGAGCTCACGACGACCACGGTCATCTGGTCCTGCAGGTCGCCCCCGGCCTCGCACGCGCCGCCCTCGGCGGTCCGCTCCGGCGCGGTGCAGGTGCCGTCGCCGCCGGTCGGGGTCAGGCTGTCGGTCAGCGTGCCCGCGATCGAGCCCGTGTTCGCCACGGTGAACGTGCGGTCCTCGGTGTAGCCCGGGGCGATGTTCGTGCCGGTGAACAGGGTCGTGTTGCCCGAGGTGCCGACCTCCAGGTCGAGTGTGCCCGTGGTCCGGGTCCGCCCGGGCCGGTCTCGGTGTCGGTGAAGGCGGCATGAGTGCCCGCCCCGATGGCGGCGGCGATGACCGCCGCGACGACCCCGATGATCAGGCCCGCCTTGCGGCGCCCGGCCTTCTTCTCGTTCTCCTGCACGGCCATGCTGTTCTGCTCCGGTCACCGGGAACCGGTTGACGCCGCGTGGACCCGGGGGAGAAATCGTCGCAGCGGGCGCCGAGTATGCAAAGGCGCAGGGGAGCCGCCACCGTCATGCCGGGCGCGGCGTCCACGACGCCGACCCTGGTCTTCGCCAACTCCACCGGCTCGGGCACCGTCACCGCGACCCTCACGGTGGTGTAGGCCGCCGGGTCCACGACCCCGCGGATCACGCTCAGCGCCAAGCCCGCCACCACGGCGGAACCGAGCTTCGACGCTGCCCGTGACCGGCCGGGGAGCGCCGGGCCGTTCCTGGTGGTCGGGTCCGCGGGGGCGGACACGGTCGTCGGGTCCGCCGGGGCGGACCGGCTCCACGGCGGGCGCCGGCCGAACCCGCGGTCCCGGAGGGCGCCGCGGACCCCACCACCGCCGCCCCGGCCTCCTGACCCTGCCGTCTCGCGACCACCTGGTCCGGGCACGGTGAGCCCGGGCGGTCAGAACCGCCGGTCGTGCTCCAGTGCGGCTCGCAGGAGCTCGGCCTCCACGCGGTAGGCCTCGCGCTGCTCCCACAGCCCCCGCACCGCGCTGAACAGGAACGGGACCGCGGCGGCGAGCAGCGCCGCGGTCGCCGCCAGGGTCAACGCGACCGGAACGGTCGCCGCGACCCCGGACACCGCCACCGCGTGCGCCGCGGCGAGCGCCGCGAACGCCAGCCCGACGCGGCGCAGCAGGGGCCGGTCCCGGCGCAGGCCCGCGACGAGCGCGAGCAGCCCGGCCGCCCCCGTCCCGGCCCAGGCCGCGAGCAGCGCGGCCGGAGCGGCACCGGGCGGGAGCGCGAAGGCGGGGGCGAGCTCGCCGACCGTGCCCGCGAGGGTGGCGGCGCACGCCAGCGCGGCGCCTGCCGCGACCACGACCGGGCGGCGGGCCGCGGAGCGCCTGCGCACAGCGACCACCAGCAGCGCGACCACCCCGAGCAGCCCGACGACCTCGACCCCGGGCCAGAGACCGCCCTCGTGCAGGTCGAGCGCCGTGCCCAGCGGCCCGACCAGCGTGTACCCGGCGATCGCGGCCGCGATCCGGACGGCGCGTCTGCTCCCGGAGGCCCGGCCCGCCACCGCGGTCGCCGTGGCCGCGACGGTCCCGCCGGCCAGCGCCAGGACGGCGGCCGGGCGCGGGGCGGGCAGCACGCCGTCGAGCCCCCGCACGGCCGCCCACGCGACCAGCGCGGTGCCGACCAGCGCGCCGAGCTCCCCGAGGAAGGCCGGCCAGGACGCCCGGGACACGGGCGGCACGGCGGGTGTGGGTTCGACCGGGGCGGCGCCGCGGGTCCAGGGCGCGGGGGTGCCCGCCGGGCGGCGCCACCGGCCGGTGACCCAGTCGTCCGGGCTGCGGGGAGCCGGGGCCGCCCGGAGGCCGGACGCACGGGCGTCCTGGTGTGGGACGGGCCGCGGCTCGGGGAGGGGGCCGTGGCTCCGGAGGGTGGAGGTCACCGGTTCCTCGGGGCTCGGGGGCCGCCGCGGGGCGCGACGACCGGACTCCGCGCGCACGCGGGATCCGTCTCCCGCATCGGCCTCCCGCCGCCGCCCGTTACGCGGAGGGCACGACGGCTGCCGGACCGTGACCACTCGGCGCACTCCCCTGCTCCACCCGGCCCAACCCCGGAGGGGGCTCGGCTCAGGTGTGGACGGGGAGCGCCCGGACCGCGGCTCCGATCTCCGCGGCGAGCGCGGCGTGCCCCGCCCGGAGCGCGGCGCGGTCCGCCCTGACCTCCACGATCCGCAGCCCCTTGCCCTCGACCGCCAGCGTCTCGGGCAGGTCGGCGAGGTCGGTGAGCAGGGTGTGCGCGGCCCCCAGTCCCGCGGCGACGGCGGCGAGGTCGGCGCGGTGCGGCGTGCCGAAGACCCGTTCGAACGAGTCCGCGTGCTCGGGCGCCCCCTGCTCGAGCAGGGTGAAGATGCCGCCGCCCGAGTCGTTGAGCACGACGATCGTCAGCGCGGGCCGGGGCTCGTCCGGGCCGATCAGCAGGCCGGTGGTGTCGTGCAGCAGGGTGAGGTCGCCGAGCAGCGCGACCGTGGGCCCTGGATGGGTCAGCGCCACGCCGACCGCCGTCGAGACCGTGCCGTCGATGCCGGCGACCCCGCGGTTGGACAGCACGGAGAGCCCGGCCCGGGGCACCGCGGCGAGCGCGACGTCCCGCACCGGGTTCGACGAGCCCAGGACCAGGCGGGTGCCGCCGGGCAGGGCGTCGACCAGCGCGCGGGCGAGCACCAGCCCGCGCGGCACCTCGTCCCGCCCGGGCACCAGCCGTGCCTCCAGGACCTCCGCGGCCGCGGCGTCCGCCTCCCGCCAGCGCTCCGCGAACCCCGCGGGCGGGGTCAGCCGCGGCAGCGCGCCGACGGCCCGGACCGTGCCCGCGACGTCCGCGAACGGCAGCCCGTCCGGGTCGGCCACGGCGTAGACCGCCACCGCGGGATCGGCCAGCAGCCTGCTCACCGCGCGGTGCAGCGTCGGCCTGCCGATCACGATCACCTGCCGCGGGGCGGGCAGCCCGGCGGTGCCGAGCAGCCACGGGCCCGTCCGCAGGCCGTGCGCCCACAGCGGGGAGGACGGCTCGGCCACCAGCGGGGTGCCACCCAGCAGCGCGGGATCCGGCGCCGAGCCGCCCCCGGCGACGACGAGTGTGGGCAGCGCGGGATCGAGCGGGAGCGACGACACCGACCGCGCGAAGGGCGCGACCACCGTCCACGGGGACCCGTCCGGCCGACCCGCCGGGCACTCCGTGCCCGCCTCCGGGACGAGGGGCTCGGCGAACGGGACGTTCAGGTGCACCGGGCCGGGCTCACCGCCCGCGGCACCGGTGGCCGCCGCCACGACCCGGTCCACGGCCGACCGCCACCGCGCGGGGTCCCGCGGGTCCGGTCCGGCCACGGCGAGCGTGGCCGACCGGCGCACGGCAGCCCCGAAGATGCCGTGCTGGTCGATGGTCTGGCTGGCCCCGGTGCCGACCAGGTCCGAGGGTCGGTCCGCGGTCAGCGCGAGCAGCGGGATGCCCGAGTAGCCCGCCTCCAGGACGGCCGGGTGCAGGTTCGCGACCGCCGTCCCCGAGGTCGTGACCACGGGGACCGGCCGCCCGGACCCCAGCGACAGCCCGAGCGCCAGGAACCCGCCGGTGCGCTCGTCCACCCGCACGTGCAGCCGCAGCCGCCCCGCCGCGTCCGCGGCGTGCAGCGCGTACGCCAGCGGCGCGTTGCGCGAGCCCGGGCACAGGACGGCGTCGGTCACGCCGAGGCGGACCAGCTCGTCCACGACCACGCGGGCCTGGGCGGTGGACGGGTTCACGTCCTCGACCCTATGTCGCACCCGGGGATCCCGCCCTGCCTCCCCGCTCACAGGGATGCCTGCCCGCCGTCAGAGGGAGTGGACCTCGAAGGCGACGGCCAGGGTCGCGCCCTCGAGCTCGGCGCCCGCGGCCTCGGCGATCGGGCGGAGGAAGGCCTCCGGGTCGGCCATGTCCCCACCGAGCTCGGCCAGGTACCGCTCGTGGGCGGCGAGGGAGGCGACGGCGCGGTCGAACACCGCGCCGATGTCCACCGCGTGGGTCGCCGCCGGGGAGGCCGCGACCGCCAGGTACCGCACCCCGGTCCACGGCTCGCCGCCCGCGCCCGGGAACACCCAGCGGTTGCCCGCGTCCCGGCAGGCGTCGACGACCGCGCGACCGGTGTGGACGTGGTCGGCCATGTTGAGCCCGCCGCCGGGCCAGCGGTCGGCGAAGTTGCCGGTCACCACCACCTCGGGCCGGTGCGTGCGGATCGCGGCGGCGATGTCACGGCGCAGCGGCAGCCCGTACTCGACCACCCCGTCCGAATGGTCCAGGAACTCGACCGCGGACACCCCGACCGCCGCGCACGCCCGCCGCTGCTCGGCCTCCCGCAGCGGCCCGCACTCATTCGGCGGAAGCGAGTCGATCCCCGCTTCACCCCGAGTGACCAGGAGATACGTCACCTCCTTGCCGTCGGAGGTCCAGCGGGCGACCGCACCGGAGCCGCCGTACTCCATGTCGTCCGGGTGCGCGACGACGACGAGCGCGCGCGACCAGTCGTCCGGGAAGGCGTCGAGGGTCATGAAGGCATGATGGCCCGAAGGGCACCCACTGCCGCCGACTAGGCTCGGGCGTGTCATGAGCGCGACACTGCAGGCCACCGACCTCTCCGCCGGACACGGCGCCCGCGTCCTGTTCGCCGGGCTGGACCTCGTCGTCGCCCCGGGGGACGTCGTGGGGCTGGTCGGGGTGAACGGCGCGGGGAAGTCCACGCTGCTGCGACTGCTGGCCGGTGAGGACCGGCCCGAGCAGGGCACGGTCGCGCTGAGCCCGCCGGACGCGACCGTCGGGCACCTGCCCCAGGAACCGGAGCGCAGGCCCGGGGAGTCCGTGGCGCAGTACCTGGCGCGCCGGACCGGGGTCACCGCGGCGCAGACCGCGATGGACGCCGCCGCCGAGGAGCTGGCCACCTCGGACGGCACCGAGTACTCGGCGGCGCTGGACCGCTGGCTCGCCCTCGGCGGGGCCGACCTGGAGGAACGCGCCGGTCAGGTCGCCGCGGAGGTCGGGCTCGGCGTGCCGCTCGACACCCCGATGACCGCGCTGTCCGGCGGTCAGGCCGCCCGCGCCGGGCTCGCCGCGCTGCTGCTCTCCCGCTATGACGTGCTGCTGCTGGACGAGCCCACCAACGACCTGGACCTCGACGGCCTGGAGCGGCTGGAGGAGTTCGTCCAGGGGCTGTGGGGTGGGCGGGGTGCGAGCACGGTGATCGTGTCGCACGACCGGGAGTTCCTGGCCCGCACCGTGAACCGGATCGTGGAGCTGGACCTGCACCAGCACAGGGTCGGGGTCTACGACGGCGGCTACGACAGCTACCTGGACGAGCGCGAGATCGCCCGCAGGCACGCCCGCGAGGCCTACGAGGAGTACGACGACCGGCTGGACCGGCTCAAGGACCGCGCCCAGATGCAGCGCAACTGGATGGCCCAGGGCGTGCGCAACGCCCGTCGGAAGGGCGGGAAGAACTCCGACAACGACAAGATCGGCAGGAACAGGCGCGCCGAGACCAGCGAGAAGCAGGCCGCGAAGGCCCGGCAGACGCAGAAGATGATCGAGCGGCTGGACGTCGTCGAGGAGCCCCGCAAGGAGTGGGAGCTCCGGATGACGATCGCCTCGGCCCCGCGGTCCGGCGCCGTCGCGGCCCGGCTGGACGCCGCCGTCGTCCGACGGGGGGACTTCGTGCTCGGCCCGGTGACCGCGCAGGTCGCCTGGGCGGACCGCGTGGTGATCACCGGGGACAACGGGGCCGGGAAGTCCACGCTGCTCGGCGCGCTGCTCGGGCGGATCCCCGTGGACTCCGGCTCGGCGGGCCTGGGGTCCGGGGTGACCGTCGGCGAGATCGACCAGGCCCGTGGGCTCTTCCTCGGCGACGAACCGCTGGTCACCGCGTTCGGCCGGGCGGTGCCGGACTGGCCGGAGTCCGAGGTCCGGACCCTGCTGGCGAAGTTCGGGCTGACGAAGGCACACGTGCCGCGGCCCGCGGCGTCGCTGTCCCCCGGCGAGCGGACCCGCGCCGCGCTCGCCCTGCTCCAGGCCCGCGAGGTCAACCTGCTGGTCCTGGACGAGCCGACCAACCACCTCGACCTCCCCGCCATCGAGCAGCTCGAGGCGGCCCTGGACGACTTCGCGGGCACGGTCCTGCTCGTCACGCACGACCGCCGGATGCTGGACACCGTCCGCGCGACCCGGCGCTGGCACGTCACCGGGGGTCGGCTCGTCGAGGAGTGACCCTTGCGCCACTCTGTCAGTGCTCGCTAACGTTAGCGAAGACGAACAGAGGGGATCACCGTGCACGGTTCGGCCGCACCGCTCGACACCGGTCCGGAGTCCGTCGACGCGAAGTTCCGGGCGCTGGCCGAGCCGCGGCGGCGGGAGATCCTGCGGCTCGTGGCGGGCGGCGAGCGGGCCGCGGGCGAGATCGCGGCGGAGTTCGAGGTCTCCCGCACCGCCGTCAGCCAACACCTGACCGTGCTGCGGGAGAGCGGGCTGGTCAGCGAGCGACGGGAGGGCACCCGGCGGCTCTACCGAGCCCGCCGGGAGGCGGTGCGGGAGCTCCAGGCCGCGCTCGACGGCATCTGGGCGGACGCCCTGGACCGAGCGAAGTCCCTGGTGGAGGAGTCGTGAGCGAGCTCGACCTGGTGCGGCCGCCGATCCGCAGGACCGTCGAGGTGGCGGCCGACCGTGAGAAGACCTTCCGCGTGTTCGTCGACCGGCTCGCCGAGTGGTGGCCGCTGGACCCCTTCTCCCGCGGCGGCAGCGCGCGCATCGCGGCGGTCTCGGTGGACCGCCGTGTGGGCGGCACGGTCACCGAGCACTGGCACGACGGCACCACCCACGACTGGGGCACGCTGCTCGCCTGGGACCCGCCCGCGGGTCTGACCATGACCTGGACCATCACGGGCACCCCGACCGAGGTGGAACTGCGGTTCACCGAGGCGGACGGCCGCACCCTGGTGGACCTGGAACACCGCGGGTGGGACCGGCTCGGCCCCGCCGAGCTGGGCGAGGACTGCGCGGTGCCCGGCGGCTACACCGGCGGCGCGTTCACCCGCGGCTGGGCGACCATCCTCGACGCCTTCAGGGAGCATCTGCGATGACCGACTGGTTCCTCTACCGGCTGCTCCCGCCGCGGCCGGACTTCGCCGTCACGATGGACGAGCAGGAGGCCGCCGTCATGGCCGAGCACTCGGCCTACTGGCGCGGGCACCTCGACGAGGGCCGGACGATCTTCTTCGGGCCGGTCGGCGATCCCGCGGGACCGTGGGGCATGGCCGTGGTCCGCGGCGCGTCCGCCGAGGAGGCGGCCGCGCTCGGGGAGGGCGATCCGGCGGTGGTCGCGGGCGTGTGCACCTTCGAGATGCTGCCGGTGCTGTCCGCGGTGACCCGGGCCTGAACGCAACGAGAGGCACCCCCGCCGGGGGTGCCTCTCGTGGGGTCGATCAGGTCAGGACTCGGCCTGCGGGCCGATGGCGAACCGCAGCTCCTCCTGGCCCTCGTCGTTGGTGAACGGCTGGACGTCCAGCACCTTGTCCTCCAGCACCTCGGCCGCCATGGGCTCGAGGAACACGTTGAGGCCCTCGCCGGTGAGAACCGTGTCACTGCCGTCCGCCTGGGCCGCGAGCGAGAGCTCGAGACCCTGCTCGGGGTCGGTGGCCGCGATCCGCAGACCGCCGCCGTCCGGCAGCTCCGCGTCCGTGGTCAGGGACTTGATGGCTTCGGCCGCTGTATCGGTGATTGCCAGCATTCGACCGACCGTACCGAGACTTCCGGAGCCGTGCAGGCTCAGTTGAACTCGTCGGGGTTCGGGCCGAGGCGCCTGCCGACGTCGAGCGCGGAGATCGACGCGATGTCGTCGTCCGCCAGCTCGAAGCCGAACACGTCGAAGTTCTCCTCGATCCGAGACGGGGTCGCGGACTTCGGGAACACGATGTTGCCCAGCTGGATGTGCCAGCGGAGCACGACCTGCGCCGGGCTCTTGCCGTACTTCTCGGCGAGCGAGGTCAGCGTCCGGTCCTGCAGCAGCTCGCCGCCCTGGCCGATCGGGCTCCACGCCTCGGTCGCGATGCCGTGGTCGCGGTGGTAGGCGCGCAGCTCGTCCTGCGTGAAGTCCGGGTGGACCTCGATCTGGTTCACCGACGGGACCGTGTCGGTCTCCGCCGCGAGCCGGTCCAGGTGCGCGACCTGGAAGTTCGAGACGCCGATGGAGCGGGCCGTGCCCGCCGCCTTGGCCTGCTCGAGGCCGCGCCAGGTCTCGACGAAGTCGTCCCGCTGCGGGAGCGGCCAGTGGATGAGGAAGAGGTCGACGTGGTCGAGGCCGAGCTTGGTGAGGCTCTCCTCGAGCGCCTTCTGCGCCTCGTCGCGGCCGTGCCGGTCGTTGTTCAGCTTGGTGGTGACGAACAGCTCGTCCCTGGCGATGCCGGACGCGGCGATCGCCTTGCCGACGGACTCCTCGTTGCCGTACATCTGCGCGGTGTCGACGTGCCGGTAACCGGCCTCGAACGCGGTCGCCAGGGCCCGCTCGGTGTCCTGGCCGGGGTCGATCTGGAAGACGCCGAAGCCGAGCTGGGGGATCTGGACGCCGTCGTTGAGGGTGATCGTCGGAACAGTCATGTCCAGGGGTTACCCGGCGTCCGCGGGAGCTATCCCGCGAAGAACCTCACTCCGGCGCAGGGAATGCGCCGCGACCAGCCCCCACACGGCCAGGGCGCCCACGGCGAGCACGACGGTGAGGGCGAGGCCCCGCTCGACGAGGCCCAGCGGGATCGCCCGCCACCACGAGACCCCGGTCAGCGGGCGCTGCGCGACGCCGACCAGGATCGGGCTGAACCAGGCCAGGGCGGCGGTCCCGGTCCAGCGGGCCCAGCCCGCGGCGCGCGGCCACGCGGCGCGGCCCGCGCGGCCGATCGCGATCGCGGCCACGGGCAGTGCGACGAACGCCACGAGGCTGGCGTAGCGGTGGATGTAGCCGGTGAGGCTCGGGCCGACCGCCCAGTTCACCTTCTCGAACACCACGACGGCGACCAGCCCGGCGGCCCCGAGGACCAGTCCCGCGGACCCCACCGACCACCACCGGACGATCCGGGCCCCGGCCAGGGCGAGCAGGGCCGCGACGGTGGCGACGGCGAAGGCCAGGACGCCGACGTCGAAGATCGGCTTGAGCTCGGGGACGAGGGCGTACTCGCTGATCGTGCGGCGGACCGGGTCCACCTGGTCGACGACCAGCGTCAGGCCGAGGATCAGCACCACGGCGATCCCGATCCCGGCCAGCGCCACCTGCGCACTCACCCGTGCCACACCCACCCACCTCCCGGTCGTCACCTCGTCAACGATCGGGCGCCGGGAGATCGTTCCCGGGGTCAGCGTGGGCGGGGGATGACGGGACCCATCGGGAGCATGGCCTCGACGACGGTGCCGCTCACGGAGCGGCGGATCGTGCAGGTGCCGCCCGCGGCCGCGGCCCACCCGCGCATCGCCGGGACGCCGGTGCCCGCGGTGAAGCCGCGGGGCAGGCCGGGGCCCTCGTCCGTGATCTGCACTTCCAGGTACGGGCCCCGCACCCGCACGCGGACTCGGGCAGGCGCTCCGGGGGCGTGCCGGGCGGCGTTGGCCAGGGCCTCGCCTGCGATCAGGGAGGCGGCGGCCTCGGTGTCCGGGGCGAGTGCGGGCAACGGCCGGACCTCGACGGCCGCGGACCCCGCGATCCGGGGCAGGGCCGCGACGAGCCCGCCGGGGACGGCGGTCTCGTCCAGCCGGGCGGTCTCGGCGGACCGGGCGACGGTGCGACGCCGGACGGCCGCGGCGAGCCGGGGGGCCGCGGCGCCGAGCACGTGCGGGCGGTGACCGGCGGCGGGCACGACGAGCGTGCCGACGGTCTCGTTGCCGTACGGCAGCGGGACGCGCACGACCGGATCCCGCGGGTCCCCGACCGAGGCGAGCACCCGGGCGGGCGACTCGACTGCGGCGGCGGTCGCGCCGAGCTCGGCGACGACCTCGTCCAGCAGTGAGTCCAGTAGTGAGTCCAGCTCCCGCGTGTCCGGGACCAGCCGGTGTTCCGCCATGACCGTCATCCTCTGTCGCCCCCGCCGTCGATGCCGTCGTCCGTCTCTCGTGTCACGGATCGGGGGCATTACCGGTTCACCGGCGCCGGGGACGATCTTCACTCGGTCGAGTGACCGCCCCCCCGCAGGCCGAGAGCCTCGGCCGCCATCCGGGCGAGGTGCACCGGTTCGCGGGTCCCCGCCTGGCGGAGCTGGGTGCGGCAGGAGAAACCGTCCGCGAGCACGGCGACGTCCGGGTCGGCGGCCCGCACGGCGGGCAGCAGCACCCGTTCCGCGGCCGCCATGGACACCTCGTAGTGCCCCTTCTCGAAGCCGAAGTTCCCGGCCAGGCCGCAGCAGCCGGAGTCCAACACCTCGGCGTCGATCCCCAGTGCCGCCATGACCGTGCGATCCGCGTCCGAGCCCAGGTCGGCGTGCTGGTGGCAGTGCAGCTGGACCAGCGCCCGCCTGGCGCCGGCGGACCGGTCGCGCAGCTCGTCGACGTGCTCGGCGAGCACCTCCGCGAAGGTCCGCACGTCCAGCGTCTTGACCAGCGGCTCGTCCGGGAGCAGCTCCTCGGCGTCCGTGCGCAGGGCGGCCGTGCAGGACGGTTCGAGCCCGATCACCGGCACCCCCGCCGTCACCCAGGGCTCGATGGTCCGCAGCGAGCGACGCAGCACCCGTCGGGCGGTGCTCACCTGGCCGGTGGAGGTCCAGGTCAGACCGCAGCAGACGGTGCGCGGCGGCAGCTCGACGGTGTACCCCAGCGACTCGAGCACGGCCACCGCGTCCGCGGCGACGGACGGGTCGAAGTGGTCGGTGAAGGTGTCCGGCCAGAGCAGCACGCGGCCCCGGGTGCCCGGCGACCGCGGCCCCTCGGCCAGGGCCCGGGTGCGCGCCGCGGTCGTGTAGGTCTCCCGGGCGATCTCCGGGATCCCCCGCTCCGGGGCGATCCCGCCGACCCGCTTGGCCAGGCCCGCGAGGAACGACACCCGCGCCAGCGCGTTGAGCCCGGTGATCGCGCTCGCCGGGAGCTTCCCGACGATCCGCATCCACCGCGGCAGCGCGCCCATCGAGTAGTGCGAGGCGGGACGCAGCCGGTGCTTGTAGCGGTTGGCCAGGAACTCGGTCTTGTACGCGGCCATGTCCACACCGACGGGGCAGTCGGTCTTGCACCCCTTGCAGGACAGGCAGAGGTCGAGGGCCTCGGCGACGTCGTCGTCCCGCCAGCCGCCCGTGATCACCTCGCCTCCTGCCATCTCGAACAGCAGCCGGGCGCGGCCGCGGGTGGAGTGCCGCTCGTCGCCGGTGGCGCGGTAGCTGGGGCACATCACGCCGCCGTGGCTGGTCACGCACTTGCCCACGCCGAGGCAGCGTCGGGTGGCGCGGGTGAACGAGCCGCGGTCGTGGGTGAAGGCCAGCTGCGGGTCGTCCGGCATCGTCGGCATGCCGACGAAGATCCGCAGGTCCTCGTCCATCCGCGCGGACCGCACGATGCAGCCGGGGTTCATCCGGTCGTCCGGGTCGAAGACGCCCTTGAACTCCTCGAACGCCGCGATGATGTCCGGCGGGTACATCCGCGGCAGCAGCTCCGACCGCGCGCGGCCGTCCCCGTGCTCCCCGGACAGCGACCCCCCGTGCGCGACGACGGCGTCCGCCGCGTCCTCCATGAACGCCCGGAAGTTGGCGATCCCCGGCTCGGTGACCAGGTCGAAGTCGATCCGGACGTGCAGGCAGCCGTCGCCGAAGTGGCCGTAGTAGACACCGCGGCGGCCGTGCCGCTCCAGCACCCGGTCGAACTCGCGCAGGTAGGAGCCGAACCGCTCGGGCGGGACGGCGGCGTCCTCCCAGCCGGGCCAGGCCTCCCCGCCGTCCGGGCTGCGGGTGAGGATCCCGGCGCCGTCCTCGCGGATGCGCCAGAGCGCCTTCATCCGCCCCGGGTCGTCCTCGATCACGGCCTCGGTGAGCCCGTACGGACGCATGGCCTTGGCGATCCTCTCGGCTTCGGCGCGCGCCTCGGCACGGTCCACACCGCCCGTCTCGACGTAGAGCCAGCCGCCGCCGGGCGGCAGGGCGCGCGACATGGTCTCGACGGGGTTCTGCGCGCGCAGCGCGGCGATCAGCCCCGCGTCCATGCCCTCGATGGTCAGCGGGGAGTGCTCGCGGACGACCATGACGTTGTCCGCGGCGACGTACGCCGACTCGAACCCCAGCACCGCCAGCGCGCGGGCGGGCGGCGACTCGACGAGACGCATGGTCGCGGCGGTGGTGACGGCGAGGGTGCCCTCGGAGCCGACCATCGCCTTGGCGAGGTCGCCGCCGAGCTGGTCCAGGTTGTAGCCGGAGACCCGGCGGGTCAGGTCGGGGAAGGTCTCGGCCACGCGGGGACCGATCCGCTCGTGCAAAGCGGCGAGCTTTCGCGGGATGTCACCGGTGGGGCTGCTCGTGTCCAGGCGCTCGCCGCGGTAGGTCAGCACCTCCAGCCCGACGGTGTTGTCCACGGTCTTGCCCCACGCCACGGAGTGCGACCCGCAGGCGTTGTTGCCGATCATCCCGCCGATCGTGCAGCGGTTGTGCGTGGACGGGTCGGGGCCGAACGTGAGCCCGTGCGGGGCGGCGGCGTCTCGGAGCTGGTCGCAGATCACGCCGGGCTCGACCCGGGCGGTCCTGGCGTCCGGGTCCAGCTCCAGGACCCGGTTCATGTGCCGGGTGAAGTCCAGCACCACCGCGGTGTTCACGGCCTGGCCCGCGATGGAGGTGCCCGCGCCGCGCGGCAGCACCGGCACCCCGTGCTCGCGGCAGACCGCCAGGGTGGCCTCGACGTCCGCGGCGTCTCGCGGCCGCACGACGCCGATCGGCACCTTCCGGTAGTTCGACGCGTCCGCCGACCACATCGCCCGGTGCGCCGCGTCGAACCGGACCTCCCCGCCGACGACGCGGGCGAGGTCGGCGGCGAGCGCGGTCGTGGCGTCGGTCCGGGTGGTGGGTTCGAGCGCAGTCACGGGCCTCAGTCCGACTCGCCGCTCGCGGGCGGCGTGGGGGTGGGCGCGGTGTGGCCGTGGCCGTGTCCGTGGCCGTGTCCGTGGCCGTGGCCGTGGGCGGCGGCGCCGGGCACCGGGGCGGTGCCGGAGAGCTGGATGTCCCCCGCCCGCAGCGGCGCGTCGTGGTAGCGGCCCTCGTGGGCGAGGATCGGCCGCTGGTCGCCCGCGATCTCGGGGTACTTCTCCTCCAGCTTCTGCCGCTGGTCCCAGGTGCGGCGCATGGAGTCGACGTACCCGGCGTCGCCGTTGTAGACGCCCTTCCAGGTCTGCGGCATCTCGTCCTTGCTCAGCCCCGGGCCGGCCTGCCCGCCCAACGAGAACCCGGCGGGCACCTTGCGGGTCGCCCCGCCGCAGCGCGGGCACGCGGGGGCGTCGGAGGCGGTCATGGTGGTGAGGTGTTCGAAGCGGACACCGCACTCGCAGCGGAACACGTAGATCGGCATGTGCGCCTCCGTTGTGGTGCACGAACGGCACTCTCGTGCGGACCTACCGCACGAGAGTGCCGTTCGTGCGAAAGGGTCACCAGTTCTCGACGGACTTCGTCAGGATGTCGGCGATGTCGTCCTCCGTCGGCGTGCGCGGGCACGTCGCCAGGAGGCGCTGCTGCTTCATCGTGCCCGGCACCAGGTCCGGGACGTCCGCCTCGGTGTACCCGACGCCGCCGATCCCGTTGGGGATCCCGATGTCCTTCATCAGGTTGATCAACACGCTCGGCAGCTGCTCGCGCGGGTCGTTGTGCTTGTCCGCACGCGGGTCCATCAGCTCGGCCGCCCGCAGGTGCCGCTCGGGAGCCGACTCGAAGGAGAACCGGAAGGCCTCCGGCGCCGTCAGCGACACCGACTGGCCGTGCGGGACCATCGGCTCGTCCGGCGGGTAGCCTGCGGGCACGTAGTCCTTGACCATCCCGGCGATCGGGTAGGCGTTGGCGTGCGGGATGTGCACGCCGGAGTTGCCGAAGCCCATGCCCGCGAAGGTCGCGGCCATCATCATGTTCGACCGCGCCTCGAGGTCGTCCGCCCCGCGGTGCACGGCGTCCCGGAAGGACTGCGCGAGCAGGCTCATCGCCTTCTCGCACCAGAGGTCCGATACCGGGTTCGAGCCGCAGTAGGTCACCCGCTCCTCGGGCTTCTTGCGGTCGAACGTCGTGTAGTACCGCGCCGTGTAGCTCTCCACCGCGTGGCAGGTGATGTCCATGCCCGCCGCGGCCGTGACCTCCGGGGGGAGGCTCATCGTGAGCAGCGGGTCGATCACGGCCAGGGTCGGGCGCAGGCGCCAGTGGCTGATCCCGGTCTTGACCTTCATCGACAGGATGTCGAGCACGCACATGGCGGTGGACTCCGAGCCGGTGCCCGCCGTCGTCGGGACGGCGATGAGCGGCTTGAGCTGACCCGGCGGCACCTTGGCGTTGCCGATCGGCTTGTTGATGTAGTCCATCAGCTCGCCGGGGTGGCTGGTCAGCAGGTTGATCGCCTTGGCGGTGTCGATGGCCGATCCGCCGCCGACGGCCACGAACCCGTCCCACGGCCCCTGCGCGCGGGCGTACTCGGTGGCCTTGTTCATCGAGTCGTCGGTCGGCTCGACGTGCACGCCGTCGAACACCTCGGACTCGATGTCGTAGCGCTTGAGGGTGTCCGCCAGCCGCTGCGGGGCGCCGAGCGCGTTGACCCCCGGGTCGGTGACGATCAGTACCCGCTTCACCCCGTACGCGGTGAGCTCGAAGCCCACCTCGTCGATCGCGCCCGCGCCGAACTTCAGCGGCGGGGCACCCCAGGTGAAGATCGTCTCTTCGGTGAGTTCAGGTGTGCTCACGTGTAGGAACCCTCCGGCGCGGTGCGCAGCTCGTGGATCTGGTTCGCGTCGTGCCCGAAGATCATCTTCGCGCCGGTCCGCTCCTGGATCCCGCGCAGCTTCTCGACCGAGCTGAACCACTGCTCGAGGTTGTTGACGATCGCGGCGGGCGCGGCGGGCGGGCCGTAGCTGTCGCCCATGTACACGGCGTCCGAGGTGAAGATCATCGACCCGGAGTCCGGGAGGTCGACCTGCATCGACATGCACCCGACCGTATGGCCAGGTGTCTGGATCAGCTTGACGCCCGGGAGCAGGTCGACGTCCCCGCTGACCGTCTCCCAGTTGAGGCCCTCGTAGTCCGCCTTGAGGTGGGCCCCGTTGAAGTCGCCCTCGAAGTTGAGCGCGAACTCCTTCTCCCGGTCGGAGCAGATCAGCTTCGCGTTCGTGTTCTTGAACATCTGGGCGTTGCCCGCGTGGTCGAAGTGCAGGTGGGACAGGACGACGTAGTCGATCTCGTCCAGCCCGACGCCCATCTGGTTGAGCCGCGAGTCCAGGTAGTCGTCCGGACCGGCCTTGTCGTAGGGGAAGAAGTCCTGCAGCCCGGTGGGCTTCCAGCGGCTCTCCCAGTCCGCCGGACAGGAGGTGTCCCAGAGCAGCTTGCCCTCGTCCGTCTCGACGAGTACGCAGTGCGTGGGCACGTCCACCCAGTCGATCGGGGAGTCCTTCTCCTGGCGTGGCTTGATGCTCACGCCGGGCTTGAGCAGGAGCCAGGTGAGGTCGGCGGTCATCGCGCCGCACGGGATGATGCTCAGCTTGTTCGCAGTGGCCATGGTGGGTCCCTTCGGCACTGAGGGGGTGGCACGAGTCACGGTGGCATGTAGCATGCCACTCGTCAATGCGTGCGCATGACGCCATCGGTCCACGCCAGGTCGACGTCCACCGATCCGGGGTCGGCGCCCGACTCCTGGGCGATCAGCAGCCGCGCCGTGTGTCGGATGTGGGCGCGCATCGCCTCCGCCGCACCCTCCGCGTTCCCGGTCTCCACCAGGTCGAGGATCACCCTGTGCTCGGCCACGATGTCGTCGAGGCTGCGGGACTCGCGCGCGGTGGACACCCCGCGGCGCAGCACCATGTCCCGCAGGCCGTCGACGAAGGTGGCCAGCCGGGCGTTGCCCGAGGCCTCGAGCAGGACGCGGTGGAAGCGGCGGTCGTGTTCGAGCATGGTGAACTCGTCGTCCGCACGGGCCGCCTTCTCCATGTGGGCGAAGGCGCGGTGCAGCTCGCGGCGCTGCGCGGCGTCCAGCCTGCCCACCGCCCGCCCGACGGCGGGGGGCTCCAACAGCAGCCGCAGCCCGAAGACCTCCTCGAGATCGTGCAGTGAGGTCAGCAGCACGCGGACGCCGCGGTTGCGCTCGAACCGCACCATGCCCTGCTGGGCGAGCTTGATCAGCGCCTCGCGGACGG
Source organism: Pseudonocardia xishanensis (assembly GCF_039541715.1). Classification (NCBI taxonomy): domain Bacteria; kingdom Bacillati; phylum Actinomycetota; class Actinomycetes; order Pseudonocardiales; family Pseudonocardiaceae; genus Pseudonocardia; species Pseudonocardia xishanensis. The sequence continues at coordinate 37,101 of NZ_BAABGT010000101.1, read as the reverse complement.
GCGTGCGGGACACGCCGAGCTGGGTGGCGAGCGTCTGGACCGAGTGCAGGCTGCCCGGCGCGAGCTCCCCGCTGATCACGGCGGCACGGAGTGCGGTGAGCACCTGTGCGTTGACGCTCGCGTTCTCCTGCAACGGCTTCATCGCGGACGACCCTGCACCGCCCGACAGTGGCATGCCACACGTCACCGGTCAAACGCGACGGGGAGTCGCCCGCCGTGGGGGGGAACCGCTCTTGGTAACGTCGTCCGGCGCAGGTCCAGCAGCGTGGCCCGCGGTTCTTGAAACCCGAGACCCGCTGGACAGGTGGACATGCCAGATGACCTCGATCCGTCACGCCCGGACGAGGCCTCCCTGCTCGAACGCGTGACGCAGCTGGAGAGTGCCCTGCGCAGCAGGCCCGTCATCGAGCAGGCCAAGGGCATGCTGATGCTCGTCCACCGCTGCGACGAGGACCAGGCCTTCCGGGTGCTCATCGCCGTGTCGCAGGCCAGCAACCGCAAGCTGCGCGACATCGCGAGCGAGCTGGTGCGCGCGCTGCCCGGCGACCGGGCGCTGCCCCCGGACCTCGCCGAGGCCTTCGACGCCGAGCTGCGCCGGGCGGGTGGGAGATAGGTTCTGAGCCCGTGAGCACTCCTGTCTCCGAGACGTTCGATCCTGCGGCGTGGGCGGAGGTGCCGGGGTTCGCCTTCTCCGACATCACCTACCACCGGGCGCGTGACTGCGGGGTGGTGCGGATCGCGTTCGACCGCCCCGAGGTCCGCAACGCCTTCCGCCCCCACACCGTCGACGAGCTCCACACCGCCCTCGAACACGCCCGCACCACCGCCGACGTCGGCTGCGTCCTGCTCACCGGCAACGGACCCTCCCCCAAGGACGGCGGCTGGGCGTTCTGCTCCGGCGGCGACCAACGCATCCGCGGCCGCACCGGCTACCAGTACGCCACCGGCGACACCGCCGACACCGTCGACGCCGGCCGCGCCGGACGCCTGCACATCCTCGAATGCCAACGCCTGATCCGGTTCATGCCCAAACCCGTCATCGCCGTGGTCAACGGCTGGGCCGCGGGCGGCGGACACTCCCTGCACGCCGTCGCCGACCTCACCCTCGCCTCCGCCGAACACGCCAGGTTCAAACAGACCGACGCCGACGTCGGCTCCTTCGACGGCGGCTACGGCTCCGCCTACCTCGCCAAACAGGTCGGACAGAAGTTCGCCCGCGAGATCTTCTTCCTCGGCCGCACCTACACCGCCGAGCAGATGCACGCCATGGGCGCGGTCAACGCGGTCTACCCCCACACCACGCTGGAGGCCGAAGCCCTGCGATGGGGCCGGGAGATCCTCGGCAAGTCCCCCCAGGCCCAACGGATGCTCAAGTACGCCTTCAACCTCACCGACGACGGACTCGTCGGCCAACAACTCTTCGCAGGCGAGGCCACCCGCCTGGCCTACATGACCGACGAAGCCGTCGAGGGCAGGGACAGCTTCCTGCAGAAACGCGACCCCGACTGGTCCCCCTACCCCTGGCACTACTGATACCCCCTGGCCGTATCGTTCGGGCATGCGTCCGCTGCACGCGCTGCCCCTCGACGGCTCCCCCGAGTCGCTCGACGACCTCGTCCTCGCCCTCACCTCCGCGCTCGACGGGACCGGGCCCGCGGTCGTGCCCGGCGCCGCCGCGGCGCCCGCCGCCGAGGTGCCGGACGAGGTCGCCGTCGTCATCTCGACATCGGGGTCGACGGGGCGACCCAAGCACGTGATGCTCTCCGCGGCGGCGCTCACCGCGTCGGCGCGGGCCACGGAGGAGCGGCTCGGCGGGCAGGCCCGCTGGGTGCTCGCGCTGCCCGTCGACCACGTGGCCGGGGTGCAGGTCGTGCTGCGCGCCCTGCTGGCGGGGGCACCCCCGGTACTGCAGGAGGTCCGCGACGGGTTCCGGCCGGACGGGTTCGCCCGGGCCACCGGGCGGCTGCCGCACGGCACCCGTCGCTACACCAGCCTGGTCCCCACCCAGCTCGGCCGGATCCTGGACGCCGGGTCCGCGGCGCTGTACGCCCTGGCGGGCTACGACGCCGTGTTGGTCGGCGGCGCGGCGCTGGCCCCGGCACTGCGTGAGCGCGCCGAGGCGGCCGGGGTCCGCGTGGTCGCCACGTACGGCATGAGCGAGACGTGCGGCGGCTGCGTGTACGACGGCGTGCCGCTCGGCGGGGTGGAGGCGCACGTGGCCGAGGACGGCCGGTTGTCGCTGGCAGGCCCCGTGCTGGCCGGCGGCTACCTCGGCGATCCCGTGCTGACGGCCGAGTCGTTCGTGGAGGGGCGGTTCGTCACCGGCGACCTCGGGCAGTGGGTCGGCGACCGGCTCGTGGTCCTCGGCCGCGCGGACGACATGATCGTCACCGGGGGCGAGAAGGTGGCACCCGCGGCCGTCGAGCGGGTGTTGGCGGCGCAGCCCGGCGTCGCGGCGGCGTGCGTCGTCGGCGTGCCGGACCCCGAATGGGGGCAGGCGGTGGCCGTCGCGATCGTCCCGACGGGGGCCGGACCGGACCTCGAGGGGCTCCGTGCGGCCGTCCGGGCCGCGGAGGGCAGGGCAGCCGTCCCCCGTCGGATGCAGCTCGTGGCCGAGCTTCCGTTGCGCGGGGTGGGGAAGCCGGACCGCGCGGCCGTCGCCGCACTACTCGGACGGGTGGCGGACGCACCGATCCGGTGACCGATCGTGACACGTTCCGGGTCGGTCACTCTCCGTGGATTGACCGCGACGCGTTCATCCGTTGTGCTCTTGTCCCATGCGGCACATCTTCACCTGCCGTCACAAGGACCCCACGGGACGGAGCACGGAATGCGGATGAGGTGGATCGCGACCGCGGCCGCGGCGGCAGCGCTGACGGTGGTCGGGGTCTCCCCCGCGGGCGCCGCCGAACCCGGCACGTCGTGGACCGCGGATCTCGCCTCGGGCGAGGCGGCGGGCGTCACGAGCGCGGGGGGAGCCGTCCGCCTGGACCCGGCCACGGCGTTCGACGCGCCCGCGGACGACACCGGGCTCACGGAGGGCGCGGCCGACCCGACCGGCGTCGTCCCGACCGGGCTGCTGACCCTCGCTCCCCGCGAGCTGGACACGCCGACCTCGCAGGTCTCGTCGGTCCTCGACGCCGACGTGCCGCCGGGGACGAGCGCCTCGATGGACGTGCGGGGGCGCACCGCGCACGGCGGCTGGACCGAGTGGGTCCCGGCGTCGGACGGCGCGGTGTCGCTGCCGGTCGCCACGGACGAGGTGCAGGGCAGGCTGGTGCTCACCGGCTCCGAGTCGGGCGCGGTCCCGACGGTGCGGGGTGCGCGACTGCGCGCCCGGCCGTCCACCGGCGGGCCCGAGGGCGGCCTCACCGAGACCGTCCCGTTCACCGCGAACGTCTTCGCGACCCGGGAGGGCCTGGTCGGCGGCACCACGGCCAACGGGCACGTGATCACCGAGCGGGACCACTTCGTCGCGCTGCCGTCTCGGCGGGCGCTCTCCCCGCGGGACACCAGCGACTACTCGGTGCGGGTCTGCGCACCGAACGGGCGGTGCGCGTTCGCCCCGGTGTGGGATGTCGGGCCCTGGAACACCCGCGACGACTACTGGAACCCCGGCGACCAGCGCCAGGAGTGGAAGGACCTGCCCCGAGGCGTCCCCCAGGCGCAGGCCGCCTTCCGGGACGGCTACCACGGCGGCAACGACCAGTTCGGCCGCAAGCTCGTCAACCCGGCGGGCATCGACCTCGGCGACGGTGTGTTCTGGGACGCACTGGGCCTGAAGGACAACTCGCAGGTCCAGGTGGACTACCTCTGGACGGGCACGGTCCGGCTCTCGACGGTGGCCACCGAGTCGGCCGAGGGGATCGCCCGGGTGCTCTCCGCCCCGGAGGACGGCGCCGAGGTGGTGGGGGTGGCCGCGAACAGCGCGGACGTCCCGGTGGAGTGCGTGACGGGCTCGTGGGCGCGCATCGGGGAGAAGCAGTTCCTCGCCGCCGCGGTGCTGCCGGGAGCGAAGGACCTCCCGACCTGCGATGCGGGCGGCGGCACCGGGGCCGCGCAGGCGCCCACCAGCGCCGAGATCGGGGCCGCGGCGGCGGTGCGGGCCGGCGCCGCGACCGTCGAAGACCCTGCGGACCCCGCAGACCCCGCGGACCCCACGGACCCCGCGGACCCGGCGGACCCGGCGGACCCCAGGCTGAGCCGCGTCGGGCCCTGATGACCCCGGCCCGTGCTGATCACCAGGCCCGCGGGCAGCATCGATCACACCGGAAGCCGCGTCAGGGTCCGGTGATCACGGCGGCCGGTGGCTCCCGCGTCGGCGGTGGGCGGGCGGAGATAGGTTCTTCCCGTGGCATCTCTCGCGCAGTGGGTGGAGGGGGCGCGGCCGCGGACGCTGCCCACCGCCGTGTCTCCGGTGCTCGTCGGGACCGGAGCGGCGATCGGGTCCGGGACGGTGTCCGTCGGGCGGGCCGTGCTCGCGCTGGTGGTGGCGGTGGCGCTGGTGATCGGCGTCAACTTCGCCAACGACTACTCGGACGGGATCCGCGGGACGGACGACGAGCGCGTCGGGCCGATGCGCCTGGTCGGGGCCGAGGTGGCGAGCCCGGTCGCGGTGCGGACCGCGGCCTTCGTCTGCTTCGCGGTCGCCGCGCTGGCCGGGCTCACGCTGGTGTCGCTCGCCCGGACCTGGTGGATGATCGCGGTCGGCGCGGTGTGCATCGCGGGGGCGTGGTTCTACACCGGCGGCAAGCGGCCCTACGGGTACGCGGGCCTCGGCGAGATCGCGGTATTCGTGTTCTTCGGCCTGGTCGGCACGCTCGGCACGACCTACACCCAGGCCGGGACCGTGGGGCCGCTGGCGATCGTGGGGGCGGTCGGGGTGGGCCTGCTGTGCTGCGCGGTGCTCGTCGCGAACAACCTGCGGGACATCGCGGGCGATGAGGTGGTCGGCAAGCGCACGCTCGCCGTGGCACTCGGCGACCGGGACACCCGCCGCCTCCATGCCGCGCTGGTCCTGCTGCCCTTCGTGCTGACGATCGGGATGGGCGTGCTGAGCCCGCCCGTGCTCGCGGGCCTGCTGGCCGCGCCGCTCGCGATCAAGCCCGCGCGGTCGGTGCTCGGCGGGGCGGACGGGCGGGCGTTGATCCGGGTCCTGCAGCAGACCGGGATCCTGCTGCTGGCCTGGTCAGTCCTGACGGCGATCGGGCTCGGGCTGGGCCTCGCGGTCTGAGTCGACCGACGCGGCAGCGGGCTCAGCGGGCTCAGCGGCGGACCCGCGGGCGCCGGAGGCCGCGGGCGCCTCGCCCCGCAGGCCCGCGCGCAGGGCCTCGCGCTGGGCACCGCGCCGCTCCCCCGTGACCGCCAGCGCGCGGTCCAGGCGGGCCCGCAGGCCGCGGAACAGCACCATCGACAGCGGCAGAGCCACGATCAGCCCGATCAGGACGGCCAGCAGCACCGGGACGCCCGCCAGGGCCAGCAGCGCCGCGATGAGGGCGACGAGCGCGAGCCGGGCGACCGTGTACAGCGCGATCGTCGCGGCGAGCCCGGGTTCGCGGCGGGTGTCTGTGCCTGCACTCATGCCCAGAGGGTACCGACCACTCGTCGCCCGGCCTCGACCGTCCGCGGGAGCGGAGGCCCGACCACACGCCCGCCGCACCGCGGGCGAGGCATTCTCCGGGTGCGCCGCGCGACCGCGAATCCGCAGCTCGGACGCCACTCAGGCCGCGCTCAGGCGGTTCTCAGACTGCTGACCGGGATCATCCCGAACGTCCGCTTTGCCCTTTAAGAGCCCTTTACCTCCGCCCAACCGTTCGAGTACCCGGGGTCCTCGGTGTCACGATGGCCCGGTAATCGACGATGCGTCTCACGTGCGGAGGCACTGGATGTCTGCTCCGACCCAGAACTCGAACGAGCGTCTGCTCACCCCCGGTGAGGTGGCGACCCTGTTCCGCGTCGATCCGAAGACCGTGACCCGTTGGGCCTCGGCCGGCCGGATCGGCTCGATCCGGACCCCTGGAGGCCACCGCCGCTTCCGGGAGTCCGAGGTGCGCGGCATGCTCGCGGACCTCACCAGTGAGGCGACCGTGAGCACTCACCACCGCTGATCGGGACGACCACGGGCGGGTTCGCGACGCGAGTCGCGAACCCGTCCGTGTCGCTTCACGGAGACATCGTCCCCACCTCCAGTACGCTCGTCGTCAGGAGGTGGTGGTGGTGCTGTTGTACGTCGTCGCATTCGCAGGCGCAGCCGTCATCGCGCTGCTGCTGTGGCGGGCGATGAACGGCGACCGTGCGGAGATCCCCCGCGGCACGGGCGCCCCGCGCACCTCGGGTCCGGCGCGCCGGACCCGCCCCACCGGCCCGGACGACGACCCGGACTTCCTGCGCAGCCTGGACGAGAGCCTGCGCCGAGACGGCGAGGATCCCCCCGCCGAGCGCTGACTAGCGCGGGAACCCGTCGGCCACGGAGGCGGCGAGCTCCAGCAGGGCGATCCTGGTCGGCTGCGACAGCCGGTCCAGGTCGACCTCCGCGCCCTCCTCGAGGTGCGGGTCGAACGGGATCTGCACGACCGCGCGGCAGCGGCCCGCGAAGTGCTGCGCCACCCGGTCCAGGTCCACCGCCCCCGCCTGCCGGTGCACGTTGTTGATCACCGCGATGGCGTTGCGCACCAGGTCGCCGTGCTCGTGGGCCTCGAGCCAGTCCATCGTCGCGGACGCGCTGCGCGCCCCGTCGATCGAGCCGGACGACACGATGATGAGCTGGTCGGCCACGCCGAGCACGCCGTACATCGCCGAGTGCATGAGGCCGGTCCCGCAGTCGGTGAGCACGATGTTGTAGAAGTGCTCGAGCAGGGTGACCGTGCGCCGGTAGTCGTCCTCGGAGTAGGCCTCGGAGACGGCCGGGTCCTGCTCGCTGGCCAGCACCTCGAGCCGGGACGGGCCCTGCGAGGTGTAGGCGCGCACGTCCGTGTAGCGGCGGACGCGCTGGGCGTCTCGCAGCAGGTGGCGCACGGTGGCGCTGGTCTCCAGCGGGATCTTCTGGCTCAGCGTGCCGCGGTCCGGGTTCGCGTCCACCGCGACCACCCGGTCCCCCCGCTTCGACGCGAACGTGGCGCCGAGGGTGGCCGTGATCGTGGTCTTGCCCACGCCGCCCTTGAGGCTCAGTGTCGCGATCTTGTGGCAGCCCAGCAGGGGTTGGTTGACCCGGGTGATGAGCTCGCGCTCCCGGACGTCCTGCGGGCTCTCGCCGGGATTGATGAGCCGCCCGGTGAGCAGGTAGAGGAAGCGGCGCCAGCCGGTGCGCGGCGGGCGCCTGCGGCTGGGCTTGAGCAGCCGGGCGGTGGACAGGTCGGTGCCGTCGACGTCCGAGTCGGCGCGCGAGCGCTGCGCCTCCTGCGCGGCGACGGCGCCGGGGTCCGTCCAGCGCCCGACGTCCCGGATGGGCCGCTGGGGCATGCCGCCGGGCGGGGTGCGGTCGCCGCTCCGCCGGGGGTCCGCGGGCTCGGCCGCCCGCCACTGCGACGGCGGCGTCGGCGGATCCTGCGAGCCGACCGACGGCGGCGGGGTGTGCCGCTCCTGGTCCGGGGCGGGCGGGGGCGCCTGCCGGACGGCAGGCGGCTGCGGGGCCTCATGCGGGGGCGGGGCCTGCTGCGGGGCGACGGTCGCAGGGGTCGCCGCCTGCACAGCGGGGTCGGGCCGCTGCGGGGGACGGACCTGCGGCGGCGTCGAGGACGGCGGGGGCGGGGCCTGGAACCAGCCCTGGTCCTGCCGAGGGCCGTCCTGGGGCGGAGCCTCCTGCGGCGGGACGGGTGGGGCGTAGGCCTGTGACGCGGGCGGGAGCGGCCCGTCCGGCTCCACCGTCCACGCGGTGTCGTCGACCTCGTCGATCTCCAGGACGTCCGAACCCCAGGAGGCATCGTCCGGGAGCACGCCCCATGCCTCGTCACGCCGGGCGCCGACGCCGGCCCCGTTCTGCCCGACCCCGTTCTGCCCGGCACCGCTGCGGGGGGTCGCGTCCTGGCCTGCGTCCGGCTCGGGCCGCTCCTCGGCGGCCGCGCGGGCGTTCGCCGCCCACCGCTCCCGGACGTAGCGGCCCACGGAACCGTCGGGGTACTCGTCGGGCCTCGTCTCGCTCACGGTCGCCGACGGTAGTCGCGCGAACCGCGTCGGTCGAGGTGATGCCCGTCGTCTCCCCCGTCCGCCTGAGGGATCCCTACCCCAGACCGGCGTACGAGTGCAGCCCGGCGATGACCATGTTCACGAAGAACAGGTTGAAGATGACCACCGCGAGCCCGACGATGTTGATCCACGCCGCGCCGACGTGCCGCCAGCCCGCCGTGGCCCGGGCGTGCAGGTAGGCCGCGTAGACCACCCAGGCGATGAACGCCACGGTCTCCTTGGGGTCCCAGCCCCAGAACCGGCCCCAGGCGGCCTCGGCCCAGATCGCGCCGCAGATGACCGCGAAGGTGTACATCGGGAAGGCGACGACCGTGGTGCGGTAGGCGAGCCGGTCGAGGGTCTCCTGCGCGGGCAGCTTGGCCGCGAAGCCCGCGGGCCTCCCGGAGCGCTTCATCAGGTACAGGATGCTGGCGATGCCGGGGACGATGAACAGCCCCGTCGCGAGCGTGACCGTGGTCACGTGGATGACCAGCCAGTACGACTGCAGCGCGGGCACGACGGGTGCGGCCTGGGCGTAGAGCACGGTGCCCGCGAGCACCATCAGGGTCACGACGGGGGCCAGCACGAACACGCCGAGCCTGCGGACCCCGCGGGTCCTCCCGCCGCTCCGCTGCAGCAGGACCAGCCAGGCGACCATCGCCGCGAAGCAGACGGCCGAGGTGTACTCGTACATGTTGCCCAGCGGCCAGCGCTCGGCCGCCAGGCCGCGCAGCGCGATCGAGCCGACGTGCAGCAGCACGCCGAGCACCGAGAGCGAGACGGCCATCCGACCGAAGGTGGAGGCGCGCGAGCGCCGGGCCTTCGGCTCCCGGGCGGCGTTGCCGGGCGGCGGGACGTCGGCGTTCTCGGCGCTGACCGCGCCGAGGTCCGCGGTGCCCGTCCCGGCCGACCCGCCCGACGCGGCGACGGCGGCGGGCTCGGCGACCTGCTCGGCCACCTGCTCGGCCTCGGCGGCGCCCGGGGCCCGCGCGGACACGTACTCCACCGCGTAGAACGCCATGGCCAGCAGGTACACCACCAGCGTGCCCTGGAAGAGCAGGTCGCTGTAGGACGACAGCATCGGGTCGACGGTCATCGGTCTCCACCGTTCGGGGGTTCATCGAGCAGATCCGCCCGCAGGCGGTCGAACTCCTCGCCGTAGCCCGCGCGGTCGGTCCGGGCGAGTCCGCCCAGCTCCACGCGGGTGCGGCCATCCGTGTCGGGCGCGACGCGCACCCAGAACCGGCGCCGCTTCACCGACAGCGACAACGCCAGCCCGCCCAGCATCAGCAGCGCGAACACCAGCACCGCCTCCTGCCCGGGATCATGGCTGACCTGCAGGGCCACCCACTGGCTGACGTCGTCGAACCGGATCTGCGTGCCGTCGTCCAGGCTGATCGTCTGGCCCGGGACCATGTTCTCCCTGGCGACCCGGACCAGCGCGCCGGAGTCGACCTTCGACTGGTCGATCGAGAAGATCGACTGGCCGCGGCCGTCGTCCAGGCCCAGGTCGCCGCGCATGACGTCCACGGCCGCCTCGGGATCGAGCAGGTCCGGGAAGACGGAGCTGACGACCTGGCCGCCCGAGCTCGTCGGGGCGAACAGCCCGGTGACCGCGATCGAGCTGCGCTGGCGCTCCGCCGGGTCGGTGATGCCGGGCCGCTCGAACTTGGTGGCGCCCTGGGAGAGATAGGTCCTGGTGTCCACCGGCTGCCACTGGATCTCACCGGTGCGCTGCTGCCCGTCCGGCCAGGTCACGGTGAACCGCGGCGCGTAGCCGTGGTTGAGCAGGTAGACCCGCTCGCCGTCCACCCGCAGCGGGTGGTTGACCGACAGCTCGTAGTCCTGCCAGGTCGCGGCGTCCCCGGAGGCCACCTGGTCCGCCGTCTGGTAGCCGAGCTGGGCGCGGTACTGCTTCGGCTGCCCGTTCTCCAGGTAGTCCGCGGCGAAGGAGTCCACCCGGATGCAGAAGGGGGCGAGGTCGGTGCCGTCCACCCGCAGGCCGGGGCGGAAGGAGTCGTAGCCGAGGATCGAGGTGTTGCAGAACTGGCTGCCGTTCGCCAGCACGATGACCTGGCCCTCGTAGCCGAACAGCTTCCCGACGGCCATGGCGATCAGCAGCCCCACGATGCTCACGTGGAACACGAGGTTGCCGGTCTCGCGCAGGTAGCCCTTCTCGGCGGAGACGGTCTCGTCCGTGCGGGTGCGGCGCCAGCCCGTGAGCCGCGCGTCCACCCGGTCCAGGACCTCGGCGGGGGCCCCGTCGACCACGGCGACGGCGTGGTGCGGCATCCGCGCCAGGTTCCGCGGGGTGACGACGGGGCGCTGCCGCATCGCCCGGGCGTACTCGACGGTCCGCGGCGCGAGACAGCCGACCAGCGAGATCATCAGCAGCAGGTAGATCGCGGCGAACCAGGGCGTGCCGAAGACCTCGAACGCGCCGACCCGGTCCAGCAGCGGCGCGAGCCGCGGGTAGTCGGCGAGGTACTGGTCGACGAGCTGCTGGTTCAGCGAGCGCTGCGGGAGCAGCGCGCCCGGCAGCGATGCCAGGGCCAGCAGGAACAGCAGCACCAGGGCGGTGCGCATGCTGGTGAGGCCGCGCCAGGCGTTGCGCAGCAGGGCGCCCGGGCGCGAGGCACGGTTCGGCGACGGGGCCTGTGGGGGAGCGGGGATCGTGGTCGTCATAGCGCCGGGGTGAACCCCGCGATCGAGACCTGCAGCTGGGCGAGCAGGCTGCCCCACAGCCCGCTGACCAGCAGCGCGCCGACGGCGACCATCAGCACCCCGCCTGCGATCTGGATGGCGCGGGTGTGGCGGCGCAGCCAGCCGAGCGCGGTGACGGCGCGCGAGGCGCCGAGCGCGATGACCACGAAGGGGAGCCCGAGCCCGGCGCAGTAGGCGAGGGTGAGCACGACCCCGCGCAGCGATCCCCCGCCGGTGCCCGCGGCGACCGCGACGACACCCGCGAGCGTGGGGCCGATGCAGGGGACCCACCCGAGCCCGAACACCGCGCCGAGCAGCGGGGCGCCCCAGAGGCCGAGCTTCGGGACCCAGTGGACGCGGCGCTCGTTCTGCAGCACCGGGATGAGCCCGACGAACGCCAGCCCCATCACGATCATGACGATCCCGCCGACCCGCTGGAGGACCTGCTCGTTGCGCACCAGCACGTCCGCCAACCAGACGACGCCGACCAGGATCGCGCCGAACACCACCGTGAACCCCGCGACGAACAGCCCGGCGGCCCCGGCGACCCGGAACCGGCCCTCCCGCCTGCCCTCGGAGCGGTCGACCCCCACCAGCCCGGCGAGGTACGCGAGGTAGCCGGGCACGAGCGGGACCACGCACGGCGAGGCGAAGCTGACCGCTCCCGCGAGCACGGCGACCACCGCTGCGACGAGCAGCGGACCGCTGACCGCGAGAGTGGTCGAGGCATCCATCACCCGCCAGGGTACGCAGGGGGAAGCCGAGTTCTACACCCGGTAGGAGAACTACTCGGCTGCCACTCGCTGGACCGTCTGCAGCAGGTCGCTGGGGCGGATCTGGGTGAGGTAGACCGCCGCCACCCGATGCTGCCGGTCGAGGACCAGGGTGCTCGGGACGACGTTGCGCGGATACCCGTCCAGGGCCGCCAGGCTGCGGGAGGCCGGGTCGAAGATGGAGTCGTAGGTCAGGCCCCGGTCGCGGACGAAGTCCCGGGCCGCGTCCCGGTCGTCCCGGACGTCGATCCCCAGCACCGCGACGCCGTCGGCGGCGGTCTGCCGGGCCACGAACTCGAGGTCGGGGGCCTCGACGCGACAGGGGCCGCACCACGAGCCCCACAGGTTCACCACGACGACCTTCCCCGTGTAGTCCGCGAGCCCGACCTGCGCGCCGTCGTTCAGCAGCGAGTCGCCTGCGAGGTCGGGCGCGGTGCCGCGGGACTCCGGCGGGTCGTAGAGGATCGTGGTCTGCCCGCCGGGCGCGACGAACGTGAACTCCTGCCCGCCGGTCGCCACGGCGTCCTTGCTGGTGGAGCAGCCCGCCAGTACCAGGACCCCGAGCAGCAGTGCGAGGAGCCTCATGCGCCCGTGGCGGTCGGGTCCGAGGCTCCCGCCGGCTCGGCGTAGCGCAGTCCGGTCATCGTGGTGCCGGTGAACTCGACGCTGGTCAGCGAGGCGAGCGCGCACTGGCGAGACCGCGGGTCGTGCCAGAGCCGCTGCCCGAGCAGGTACCGGCGCAGGGTCCAGATCGGCAGCTGGTGGGACACGCAGACGGCCTCGTGGCCCTCGGCGAGCGCGCGGGCGCGGTGCACCGCGCCGAACATCCGGTGGGCGATCCTGAGGTACGGCTCGCCCCAGGACGGGGTGAACGGGTCCCGCATGAGCTTCCAGTTCGCGGGCCTGCGCAGCGCGCCGTCCCCGACGCCGAACCGCTCCCCCTCGAACAGGTTGCCGGACTCGATCAGCCCGTCCTCGGTGAGGATCTCCAGCCCGTGGGTCTCCGCGAGGGGCGCGGCGGTCTCCTGCGCGCGCTGCAGCGGGGAGGCGACCACGGCGGTGACGTCCGCCTCGGCCAGGTACTTCGCGACGGTCTCGGCCTGCGCGCGTCCCTCGTCCGCCAGCCGGTAGCCGGGGATGCGACCGTAGAGCACGCCGTCGGGGTTGTGCACCTTGCCGTGCCGCAGCAGGTGGACGACCGTCCTCGGGCCGCTGACCTCGGGCGAGGTCCGGTCCCCGCTCACGGCGCGACCGCCGCGGCGGCGGCCCGGGCGGCGTCCGGCAGTGCCTTCTCGATCACGGCGAACGCCTCGTCGTCCAGCGCGGTGGAGACGAACCAGGCCTCGAAGGCACTCGGCGGGCCGTAGACCCCGGCGTCGAGCAGCGCGTGGAAGAACGGGGGGAAGCGCCAGGTCTGGGCTGCCTTGGCGGTGTCGTAGTCCACGACCTCGGACTCGGTGAAGAAGACCGAGAACATGCTCCCCGCCGTCTGCACGCGGTGCGGGACACCGGCACCCGAGAGCGCGTCGCCGAACAGGCCCACCAGGCGGGCCGCGTTGGCGTCCAGCGTGTCGTAGACGGCCTGGTCGGCGAGCTGCAGGGTGGTGAGCCCGGCGGCGACCGCGACGGGGTTCCCGGACAGCGTCCCGGCCTGGTAGACCGGGCCCGCCGGGGCCAGGTAGGCCATGTGCTCGGCCGAGCCGCCGAAGGCCGCGGCGGGCAGCCCGCCGGACATGACCTTGCCGAAGGTGTAGAGGTCTCCCGCCACGCCGTCCAGCCCGAACCAGCCCGCGGCGGAGACCCGGAAGCCGGTCATGACCTCGTCCATGACGAGCAGCGCGCCGTACTCGCGGGTGATCTCACGCAGGCCCGCGTTGAAGCCGGGCCGCGGCGCGACGGCACCCATGTTCCCGGCGGCGGCCTCGGTGATCACACAGGCGATCTCGGAGCCCCGCTCGGCGAAGACCGCGCGGACGGCGTCGAGGTCGTTGTACGGCACCACGACGGTGTCCTGCGCCTGCGCGCCGGTGACCCCGGGGCTGGTCGGCAGGCCGAGGGTCGCGACGCCCGAGCCCGCCTGGGCCAGCAGCGCGTCCACGTGCCCGTGGTAACAGCCCGCGAACTTGACGACGACCGTGCGCCCGGTGATCCCGCGGGCCAGCCGGATCGCGCTCATCGTGGCCTCGGTGCCGGAGTTGACCAGCCGGACCTGCTCCACCGGCGCGACCCGGTCGATGATCGCCTCGGCCAGCCGGATCTCGGCCTCGGTGGGCGCGCCGAAGGACAGGCCGTGGGTCGCGGCGGACCGCACCGCGTCGACGACGGCCGGGTGCGCGTGCCCGAGGATCATCGGCCCCCACGAGGAGACCAGGTCGACGTAGCGGTTGTCGTCCGCGTCCGTCAGCCAGGCGCCCCGCGCCGACCTCATGAACCGCGGGGTACCACCGACGGAGTTGAACGCGCGGACCGGCGAGTTGACGCCCCCCGGGATGACCTGGCAGGCGCGGGCGAAGAGCGAGGCGGACTGGGTGGTGCTCACCCCTCCAGTCTTACAGCCGCGCCAACCACTCCGTCGAAGGCCGGCGGTAAAGCAGCACCACGCCCGCGACGGACAGCACCAGCGGCAGCGCCACGATCAGCCCGGCCGCGCTGGCCGAGATGTTGAGCACCAGGAACAGGGCGAAGAGCACCGTGAGGACGGTGACCACGGTGCGCGCCCAGCGCCGCCCGGTCAGCACGGTGAGCGCCAGCGCCACGTACACCAGCGAGAGCAGGGTGACCAGCGCGAAGATCAGCCGGAGCGCCTGCAGCAGCTGGTCGAAGGTGATCTGCGCGTCCGTGAGCGTCTGCGCCAGGTTGAAGTCCGGCGGGAGCGCGGCCTCGATGTCCGCCTGGGTGAGCGGCACGAACAGCGACATCGCCCCGAGCACGACGAACGGCAGCGCCGAGACGACCAGCAGCACCACGCCGAGGACGACGGTGCCCGGCCTGCGCACCGGCTCGGGCGGCGCAGGCGGGGTCGGGGCCTGCGAGTACGGCGTGTAGGGGAACGGGTTCTGGGGCGCGCCGGAGGCGTAGGGGTTCTGCGGGTACTGGGCGTACTGCCCGCTGGACGGGCCGTTCGGGTAGTACCGAGGGCCCTCGTCGCCGGTGCTCACGCCGGTCAGCGTACCGGCCGGTGCCCGCCGCGGAGGTCGTCCGACAGGCGGACCACCGCGACGAGGAACTCCAGCACCACCCGTAGCAGGAGCAGCGAGAACACCGCGGCGACCGCACCGCCCACCAGCGCCGCCACCCCGAGGCCCAACCCGCGGGAGAAGAGCAGCAGGACCAGCGCGACGTACCCCACCGCGATCAGCACCAGGCCGACGACGTAGAGGAAGCGGGCGACGGCCGGGGTGGCGGACCGGTCGAAGTTCAGGTCCGTGAGCGCGGCGAGCACCCCGGGTTCGTACCGATCGGAGGACTCGCGCGCACGCTCGCTCATGGCCGATGATCCGCTCGCGAGCTCGCTCATGCACCCAGGATGCCGGCGACCTCGGCGGCCCAGTACGTCAGGACCACGTCCGCACCGGCGCGGCGGAAGCTCGTCAGCGACTCCAGGATGGTGCGCTCGCGCTCCAGCCAGCCGTTCGCCGCCGCGGCCTCGATCATCGCGTACTCGCCGCTGACCTGGTAGGCGGCCACGGGCACGTCCGCCGTGTCGGCGACGGTCCGCAGCACGTCCAGGTAGGGCAGGCCGGGCTTGACCATCACCATGTCCGCGCCCTCCTCGAGGTCGAGGGCCAGCTCGCGAAGCGCCTCGCGGAGGTTCGCGCCGTCCTGCTGGTAGGTCTTGCGGTCCCCGGTCAGCTGGCTCTCCACCGCGTCCCGGAAGGGCCCGTAGAACGCGCTGGTGTACTTCGCGGTGTAGGCGAGGATGCCGGTGTCGGTGAGCCCGGCCCCGTCCAGCGCCGCGCGGATCACGCCGACCTGCCCGTCCATCATCCCGCTGGGCCCCACGACGTGGGCCCCGGCCTCGGCCT
Source organism: Pseudonocardia xishanensis (assembly GCF_039541715.1). Lineage (NCBI taxonomy): Bacteria > Bacillati > Actinomycetota > Actinomycetes > Pseudonocardiales > Pseudonocardiaceae > Pseudonocardia > Pseudonocardia xishanensis. Next base: position 21,440 of record NZ_BAABGT010000101.1, on the reverse strand, counting down.
GCACCACGCCCATCCGGGCGTAGACCTCCAGGGTCGCGTCGTTGTCCACCCGGCCCTGCTCGTCCAGGACGCCGCAGTGGCCGTGGTCGGTGAACTCGTCCAGGCACAGGTCCGACATGAGCACCGTGTCGTCCCCCAGCTCGGCCCGCAGGTCACGCAGGGCGACGTTGAGGATCCCGTCCGGGTCCGTGGCGCCGGAGCCGACGGCGTCGTGCTGCTCGGGGACGCCGAACAGCATGATCCCGCCCACACCACGCTGCACCGCCTCGACCGCGGCCTTCCGCAGCGAGTCCCGGGTGTGCTGGACCACGCCGGGCATCGACGCGATCGGGGTCGGCTCGGCCGCCCCCTCGCGGACGAACATCGGCAGGACCAGGTGCCGGGGCCGCAGCTCGGTCTCGGCCACCAGCCTGCGCAGCGCCGGGGTGGAGCGGAGCCGGCGCGGACGCTGAACGGGGAAGCCCATGGGACCAGGGTACGACCGGGGGTCGGTGACGGAGCGTGTCACCCCATACGGCATCCTGCGCGCGTGACCAAACCGGGACGCAGCGTCATCGCCCTCCTTCTCGATCGATCCAGCTCTCTCGGACCGCTGCGCGACGACGTGCGCGCACGCCTGGCCGAGCTCCTCGCCGAGCAGGCCGCACAGCCTGGTGAGGTCGAGGTCTACGTGGCCACGACCGGCAGGCGCGCCGGGAAGTTGGGCGGCGGTGTGCCCGCCGGGGACGTCGCGGTCCCGAAGCTGCGGGGACGGGGTACCGCCGCGGTGCGGGACTCGCTCGGCGCGCTGGTCGCCGGGCTCGGCGGGAGCCTCGCCGGGATGCCGGAGCAGGAGCGCCCGTCGCGGGTGTTCCTGCTGGTCGTCACGGGTGGCCACGACGAGGGCAGCGCCACCTGGGGTCCGGACGAGCTGCGCGACCTGGTCGCCGCGCAGGAGCGGGACTACGCCTGGGAGGTGGTGACCGTCACGGTCGCCGAGCACGCCGGGCTCGCCCCGTGGGGCGCGGGGTTCCGCTCGATCGGCGCGGCCCCGACCGCCGACGGGGTGCGGGCGGCCCTGGCCGCGGCGTCCCGGTACCTGTCGCGGGCCCGTGAGGTCGGACCCTGGGAGCCGGTCGAGGGCTTCTCGCAGGAGGAGCGGTGGGCGGCCTACCCGCCCGCGTTCCACAGCGACGAGGTCGGCGCGGACGAGACCACGGTCATCCCGGTGATCACCGCCGAGCGCCTCGCCGAGGCCGACCGCGCCGACGCGGAGAGCAGGCGGCGCTGGTGGGACCGGTTCCGCAGGCCCGCGAAGGTCTGACGACGACCGCTCCTCCCGTGCGCTCAGTGCGGTGATCACCGCGCTGAGCGCACACTCCTCGCGATCGTGCCGCGCTCAGAGCACGAAACGTGCGATCTCGGAGCGCGCACGACGAAGGCCGCACCCCCTCGGGAGTGCGGCCTTCGTGCGTCAGGCGCTCAGCGGCGGCGGGCCTTGACCTTGCGGGGCGGCGGGAGGGCGCCCTCGGCGCGCAGCTTGGAGGCGTGCGCGGCCAGCGCGTCCACCAGGGCCGGGACCCGGGACTCCTCCGGCTGCACGTCCACCCGCAGGCCGAACTCCCGCGCGGTCTCGGCGGTGGCCGGGCCGATGCAGGCGACGAGCGTGCGGGCGTGCGGCTTGCCCGCGATGCCGACGAGGTTCCGCACCGTCGACGAGCTGGTGAAGCACACCGCGTCGAACCCGCCGGTCTTGATCGCCTCGCGGACCGGGGCGGGCGGCGGGGCCGCGCGGACGGTCCGGTAGGCCGTCACGTCGTCGATCTCCCAGCCGCGGTCGGTGAGCCCGGCGGCGAGGGTCTCGGTGGCGATGTCCGCCCTCGGGAGCAGCACGCGGTCCACCGGGTCGAGGATGTCGTCGTGCGGCGGGAAGAGCTCCAGCAGCCCCTCCGACGTGGACGTCTGTGCCTCGTCGATGTCCGGCACCAGCTCCGGGACGATGCCGAACTCGCGCACCTTCTCGGCGGTCGCCGTGCCGACGCACGCGATCTTCACGCCGGAGAACGCCCGCGCGTCCAGCCCGAACTCGTGGAACTTCTCCCACACCGCACGCACCGCGTTGGTGGAGGTGAACACGACCCAGGCGTAGCGCCCGTCCACCAGGCCCTTGACCGCCCGCTCCATCTGCGTGGGCGAGCGCGGCGGCTCGACGGCGATCGTCGGGACCTCCTCGGGGATGGCCCCGTGCATGCGCAGCCGCTCGCTCATCACCCCCGCCTGGTCCTTGGTGCGCGGCACCAGCACCCGCCAGCCGTAGAGCGCGCGGGACTCCCACCACGACAGGTCGGCGCGGTCCGCGACGGCGTCTCCGACCGTGACGATCAGCGAGCCCTCCAGGTCCGCGGCGTCCGAGGCCATGGACCCGATGGTCGTGGAGACCGTCTTCTGCCGGTTCTCGGTGCCGTGCGCGGTGACCGCGACCGGGCTGCCCGAGGGGCGGCCCTGGCCGGTCAGCGCCGTGGCCACCTCGGCGAGGTGCGCGGCGGCGGCGTGCAGCACGAGCGTGCCGGGGAAGGCGCAGAGCGCGGCCCATTCGACGCCCGCGCGGACGTCCGCCTCCACGTGCGCCGAACCCGGCGCGACGCCGGCGTAGGCGGGCACGGCGGTGCCTGCGGGGACCCCGGGCACCACGTCGAAGGGAAGGCCCGCGGCGGCCACGGCACGGGCCTCGGCCACCACGGCGTCGATGCTGAGCGGGTCGCCCGCCACCAGCCGGACGACGGGGCGGCCACCGCGGGCCTCGGTGACCAGGTCACCGGCGACGTCCGCGGGCTGCCCGACGGCGGGTCGGACCTCCGCGCCCTCGGCGACGAGGCCCAGGACGGCCTCGGGCACGTCCGGGTCGTTGATCACGAGCGGGGCGGAACCGAGCACCTCACGGGCGCGCACGGTGAGCAGCCCGGGGTCCCCGGGGCCGGAGCCCACGAAGGCGATCCGACCGGCGGTCGGGGTTGTGCGAGTCATCGTTTTCCCTACGCTCCCAGCGTCTTCTATCTCTCTAGCGCACAAGCTCGTCGGCGCCCAGCTCGAGGAGCTCGAGGGCGAGGGCCGCCCCGAGCTTCTCGGCGTTGTCCATGTCAGCGGTGAGCGAGGCCTTCAACAGCTCGCCCTCGCTCACCTCTCCGATCCCGACGACGGCGCGCAGCGACAGCCGCATCACCACGGCCCCGTCGTCGTCCAGGTCCTCCACCACGTCGGCGTGGGCGGCGACGGGCGCACTGCAGCCCGCCTCCAGTGCGGCCAGCACCGCGCGCTCCGCGGTGACCGCCGCGCGGGTGCCCGCGTCCTCCAGCGCGTCCGCCAGGAACCGGGCGAGATCGGAGTCCTCCGCCCGGCACTCGATGGCCAGCGCCCCCTGCGCGGGGGCGGGCAGCATCTGCAGCGGGTCGAGCAGCTCGCTCGCCTCCGCCACCCTGCCCAGCCTGCGCAGACCCGCGGCCGCGACGACGACGCCGTCCAGCTCGCCGGAGCGCACCTTGCCGATCCGGGTGTCGACGTTGCCCCGGATCGGGACGACCTCCAGGCCCAGCCCCAGCGCGTGCAGCTGCACGGTGCGGCGCGGCGACCCGGTGCCGATCCGCGATCCCGGCCGCAGCTCACCGAGGACCCGGGTGGCCACCAGCGCGTCCCGCGGGTCCTCGCGGAGCGGCACGGCGGCCAGGGTGAGCCGGGGGTCCGGCGCGGTGGGCAGGTCCTTGTAGGAGTGCACCGCCACGTCCACCTCGCCCGCGACCAGCGCCTCGCGCAGCTGGGAGACGAACACGCCCACGCCGAGCTGCTCGATCGGGGCCATCGACCGGTCGCCCGTGGTGTGCACGTCCACCAGCTCGGTCTCCCGCCCGGCGGCGCGGATCAGCTCCGCGACCTGACCGGACTGGGCGACGGCCAGCGCCGACGGCCGGGTGCCGACCCTGAGCACGCGCCCTGCCGACGTGTCGCTCACCGGTCCACCTCGTCCACCAGCGGGGCCTCGAGCGCGGCGGCGACGTCCGCGCCCTGCAGGGACTGGGTCACCGAGCCCGCGACCGCGGCGGGCTTCTGCGGGTCGAGCTCGAACAGGGTGCGCAGGGCGGCGGCGTAGCTGTCCCCGTCCGGCCCCTCGGCGAGCTTCTTGACCTGCACCGTGGGCGTGTGCAGCAGCTTGTCGACGACGCGGCGGACGGTCCTGGTGAACTCGTCCCGCATGGCGTCCGGCAGCTCGGGCAGCCGGGAGTCCAGCCGCAGCAGCTCCGCGTCGACCACCTCGGAGGCACGGCGGCGCAGCGCGGTGACGGTCGGCGTGACCTCCGCGGACCGCTGTGCGGCCAGGTAGTTCTGGGCCTCCTCGGCCACCAGCTCCTGGGCCTGGGTGACGGCGAGCCCGTCCCCCCGGCCGGTGAGCCGCTGCTGCAGCGCCGCCAGGTCGACGACGGTGACCCCGGGCAGCTCCCCGACGGCGACGTCCACGTCCTTCGGCAGGCCCAGGTCGCAGACGACCAGCGGGGTCGCCCGGCCACCGACCCCCGCGACGACGGTCTCGACCTCGACGACGGTCCCGATGGCGCCGGTGCAGGCGACCAGGACGTCCGCCTCGGCGAGGACCGCGGGCAGCTCGTCGAGCAGGCCGGCGCGCGCGGGCAGCCCCGCCTCGACCGACTTCTCGGCCAGCCGCGCGGCCCGCTCCAGCGACCGGTTGAGCACCGTGATCTCGGCGGCTCCGGCGCGGCGCAGGTGCGCGGCGGCCAGCGCGCCCATGGCGCCCGCCCCGACCAGCACGGCGCGCCTGCCCTCGAGCCCGTCCAGCACCAGGGAGGCGTCCGCGAGGGCCTCGGAGACGACCGAGGCGCCCGCGGCGTCGATCCCGGTGCTCGCGTGCACCCGCTTGCCGACCCGCAGCGCCTGCTGGGCCAGCTCGTGCAGCACGCGGCCGACGGTGCCGGTCTCGTCCGCGGTCGCGTACGCCTGGCGCAGCTGGCCGAGGATCTGCGACTCGCCGACGACCATGGAGTCCAGGCCCGCGGCGACGGAGAACAGGTGCTGCACCGCGGCGCTCGCGTAGTGCACGAAGAAGTGCTCGGTGAGGTCGGCCAGGGCCAGCCCCGAGTGCCTGCCGAGCACCTCGGAGACGTCCGCGAGGCCGCCGTGGAAGGCGTCCACCACCGCGTAGACCTCGACCCGGTTGCAGGTGGAGAGCAGCGTCACCTCGCTGACGTGCGGGCACCGGACCATCTCGTCCAGCAGCTTGGGCACGTCGTCCGCGGCGACGGCGACCTTCTCGAGCACGTCGACCGGCGCACTGCGGTGCGACAGCCCGACGACGAGCACGCTCATGATGTGGCTACCGCCGATCCGTTGCGTCCGTGGACGACCTGGGGAGCGGCCGTACCACTGTCCGTGATACCCGCATCCGCGCTCCGGTGCCCCGCGACGTGGAACGCGAGCACCTGCAGCTCCACGGCGAGGTCCACCTTGCGGACCTCCACCTCCGCGGGCACCTGCAGCACGGTGGGGGCGAAGTTGAGGATGGAGTGCACGCCCGCGGCGACCAGCTGGTCGCACACCCCCTGCGCCGCCTGCGCCGGGGTGGCGATCATGCCGATGGTCACACCCGCGGCGGGGCAGACCCGCGGGATGTCCCGGACGTGTCGCACCTCGATGCCGTTGATCGGGCTGCCGACCAGCTCCGGGTCGACGTCGAACAGGGCGGTGACCGGGAAGCCGCGGCCGCCGAACCCGCCGTAGCCCGCCAGCGCGTGCCCGAGGTTCCCGACCCCGACCAGCGCGACGGCCTGCGGATGGTCGAGCCCGAGCACCTTCTCCAGCTCGTGCTGCAGCGACGCGACGTCGTACCCGACGCCGCGGATGCCGTGGGTGCCGATGTAGCTGAGGTCCTTGCGCAGCTTGGCCGAGTTGACCCCGCTGAGCGCGGCGAGCTCCTCGGACGACACGGTCTCCGCGCCGCCCTCGGCGAGCTGGCCGAGCACGCGGAGGTAGACCGCGAGCCGGGCGACGGTGGCCTCCGGGATGGCCTTGACGACCCGCTCGGGAGCGGTCGTCTCGGCGGTCGGGGAGGTGGCCTGCGGCGGCAGCGTCACGCGGCGACTCCTCGACCATCTACGTCAGTGCGAACCCTCGGGCCGGGGGCTGTGGCCCGCGGTCTGCGCGGCCCGGTGTCGGCGTCCGATGACGGGACGGACACCTCGGCGGCGACGTCGTCACACGGTAGTCGCTCGTGAAGGCAGGCACAAAGTTGCGATCTTGGTGGGTGGCGTGGTCGCGCTTGGGCCCACCCGCACGCGACCGGTGGGCGTCCGCCACCGCCCGCTCGCCGCGCCCGGGCGGGATCCGCGTGGCGTGCGACACGCCCGGGCGCGGGTTCGGGCTACCGCGGGGCCAGCACCGCGTCGACGAGGAGGACGTTCGCGTTCTGCGTGGTGATGTCCCCGCAGAGGACCTTCGCCTCGGTGCCCGAGCCGCCGGTGACCGTCAGGTCCTCGGCGGTGCCGCCGATCTGCACGGCGCCCCCGGCGAGCTGCTGCGAGGTCCGCGCGGCGAGCAGCTGCTCGCCGGTCTGCCGGGTCTGCGAGACGTGGTACTCCAGCAGCGCGGTCAGCTGGGCGGGATCGGCGAGCAGCCGCTGGAGCCGGCCTGCGGGCAGCGCCGCGAAGGCCGCGTTCGTGGGCGCGAACACCGTGAGGCCGGGCGCGGTGTTGAGCGTGTCGGTGAGCCCCGCGCGCACGATCGCGTCGTGCAGGGTGCTCAGCTCCGGGTTCGACTCCACCGCCGTGGCGACGGGCTGCAGGCTCATGGTGGCCAGCGAGCCGGGGTCGTCGGACTTGGGCAGGTCGGCGCAGCCGGGCCCGAACGCGGCCACGGCGACCCCCGGGGCCGGGGCCGGGGTGCGGGCACCGCTCGCGGCGACGGTCGGCACCGGCGGCACGTCCGTGGCGGTGGAGGCCTGCTGGCTCGGGGCCGAGCAGGCCCCCAGCACGACGACCACGGCCGCCGAGGCGACGAGGCCGAGCGGGCGCGCGATCTTCGGGTTTGCCGGCCTCATGTGGCTCCTCACGTGGCAGTGAACACGACCGCGGGCCAGCCGGTCGCACCGTCGGGAAGGACGTCCGCGGCCTGCTCGGTCTGCACCTCGCCGGTGCCGTCGGTCGCCCGGACGCGCATCGTATGGCTCCCCGTTCCGACATTCAGGACGCCCCGCCACATACGCCACGTGTCGCCTCCGACGTCCGCCGCGAGCTCGGCCTCCGACCACGGCCCACCGTCGACGCTGTACTCCACGCGGGCGATGCCACGAGGCTGCGACCAGGCGATCCCGGCGACCGTCACGGCGCCCGCGGGCACCCGCGCGAAGCGCCGCGGGAGGTCGATCCGCGCCTCGGTCTTGATCGGGCCCCGCTCCCCCCAGCCACGCTGCTCCCAGTAGGCCTGCCGGACGGCGAAGGTGGTCAGCTCCAGGTCGGTGACCCACTTCGTCGCCGAGACGTACCCGTAGAGCCCCGGCACGACCATCCGCACCGGGAAGCCGTGCTCGGTCGGCAGGGCCTCCCCGTTCATCCCGACGGCGAGCAGCGCGCCCCGCCCGGGCTCCAGCAGCACGTCGGTCGGAGTGCCCGCGGTCCAGCCGTCCGTGCTGGTGGAGAACACCTGGTCGGCGCCGGCCGCCGGACCCGCCTCGCGCAGCACGTCCGCGAGCTCGACGCCGACGAACCGGGCCGTCGAGATGAGGTCCCCGCCGACCTCGTTGGACACGCAGGCCATGGTCACGGTCCGCTCGACGAGTGGGCGGGCCATCAGGTCGTCGAAGGTCAGGGTGAGCTCGCGGTCGACCATCCCGTGGATCCGCAGGCTCCAGTCCTCGGCCTGCAGCTGCGGCACCCGCAGCGCCGTGTCGATCCGGTAGAAGTCCGCGTTGGCGGTGACGAACGGGGTGACGCCGAAGTCCGCCCCGGCCGGGATCGGGGCCTCGCGGGCGACGGTCGCGGCGGCCAGCCGCTGCGTGACCGCCGCGCGGGAGTCGACCGTCGGCCTGCCGAGCAGCACCCCCGCTCCCCCGCCCAGGATCGCGGCCGCGCCGACCGTCGTCGACGCGCCGAGCAGCACGGTCCGCCGCGGGTAGCCGCGGTACCCGGGCTCGTCGGGTCGCTCGGTGGCCTCCATCGCGAGCCGGTGCAGGGTGCGGAGGACCCACAGCCCCGCGGCCGCGGCGACGACCGGCGCCGCCAGGTCGGTCGGGACGATGGTGGGACTGGTGGCCGCGGCGACGATCCCGGCCAGCCCGAGCGCGCCCACCACGACCTGCCCGACCGTGGCGAACCGCCGCGACGCCAGCCCCGCCGCCACCGTGACCAACAGCAGGATCACCGCGATCCCCACGAGCAGGGCGGGCTTGTCCGCGGTGCCGAACGTGGTCTTCGCGAACTCGACGACGGCCTGCGGCGCGAGCCGGATCACCGCGTCCCCGACCAGCAGGTACGGCGAGGACGCGGGCGCGAGCAGCCCGGCGACCAGCTGTCCGGCCGCGAGCGCGGCCCCCACCGCCAGGACGGCGACCGAGACCGCGACCGGGCGCGACAGGGTGGTGGCCAGGGAGGGCTTCACCGGCCGGCGAGGGCCATGCGGAAGCGGTCCTCTTCGAGCCGGTAATAGCCGTGGGTCCGGCCGTCGATCTGGATCACCGGGACCATGTCGCCGTACTCCGCGCGCAGCTCCGGGTCGGCGTCCACGTCCTCGGTGGTCCAGGCCACGCCCAGCTCGCCGCAGATCCGCGCCACCTCCGCCTCCGCGACCTCGCAGAGGTGGCAGTCCGCCCTCGTGATCACCGTGACCGTCACGGGGTGGCCTCGGCCAGCGCCCGGCGGGCGATCTTGCCGGTGGGCGTGCGCGGCAGCGCGTCGACGAACGCGATCACCGTGGGCCGCTTGAACCGGGCCAGCCGCGCCTCGCACCACTCCCGCACGGCCTGCTCCTCGACCTCGCCGACGATGACCGCCTTCACCGCGGTGCCCGTGCGGTCGTCCGGCACTCCGACGACGGCGACCTCGGCCACGCCGTCGAGCCCGACGAGCACCTGTTCCACCTCGCGGGGGTAGACGTTGAAGCCGTTGACGATGATGAGGTCGGACGACCGGTCCACCAGGTGCAGGTCGCCGTCCGCGTCGAGGTAGCCGACGTCCGCGGTGCGGAACCAGCCGTCGGCGTCCGGACCGCCCGCCCCGTCCGGCCAGTAGCCGGAGAACAGGTTGGGGCCGCGCACCGAGACCAGCCCGGTGTCGTCCCCGGTGTCGGAGAAGTCGTCCGAGGGGTCGCCCTCCTCGAGCTCCTCGACCGGGCGGTCCTCCAGCGGATGACCGGAGACGTCCACGAGCCGCAGCTCCACACCCGGCAGCGGGCGCCCCACCGAGCCGGGCTTGGAGTGGCCCGGCAGGTTGCTGGTCACGACCGGGCCCGCCTCGGACAACCCGTAGCCCTCCAGCACCTCCATCCCGGTGGCCTCGCGGAACGCGGTGAGCCAGGCGGGCGGCAGTGGCGCCCCGCCGGAGGTGCAGATGCGCACGCCCTCCAGCGCGGCGCGCAGCTCGGCGTGGTCGACGTCCAGCAGCGCGCGGTACATCGACGGCACGCCCGCGACCCCGCTGACCCGGTGCTCGCGCAGGATCGACGGGGTGGCGGCCGGGTCGAACCGCTCGGTGAGCACGACTGTGGCGCCCGCCCAACAGACCTGCAGCAGGCCCGCGGCCAGCCCGAAGCTGTGGAACAGCGGCAGCGCGAGCAGCACCCGGTCCGCCGGGGTGACGGGCGCGGGGCGCAGCTGGGCGGTCTGCGCGCGGTTGGCCAGCAGGGCGCGGTGCGAGAGCTGGACGCCGCGCGGGTGGCCGGTGGTCCCGGAGGTGTAGACGAGCAGGGCGAGCGCCTCGCCGCCCGGCGGCTCGGCGACGGGCTCCCCGGCGGGGGCGTCCAGCGCGGGCGGAGGCAGTACGGCGATCCCCGCCGACACGGCCTCCTCGGCCGCGACCCCCGGGTCGGCGACGACGACCGCGGGCCGGGCGTCGCCCAGCACCTCGGCCACCTCCCGGGCCACCGACCGCTGGCCGACGGGCACGGCGACGGCCCCGGCGCGCAGCGCGCCGAACAGCGCGACGCAGAAGCCCGCGCCGTTGGGCAGCACCAGGACCACCCGGTCCCCCGCGGAGATCCCCGCGCCGACGAGCCTCGCCGCCTCGGCGTCCGCGGCGGCGTCGAGCTCCGCCCAGGTCAGCGTGCGTCCCGCCGTGACGTCGACGACGGCCGGATGCTCGGGTGCCCGCGCCGCGGCCCGACGGACCAGGGCGCCCAGATGCTCGACCTGCTCGGTTGGCTGCACACCTCGAAGTCTGGCAGAAGCACCCGCTCCGGCGTCCATGTCGTCCCCCCGCCCGGGTGCACAAGGGCGATGCGCCCGGCGGTACGCCGACACGCCCGTTTCCCCGCGTTCGACCGGACACACTGCGCGACCGCCACGCTGACCGCGCGTGACCGTCCGCTCACCGGATAAGACTCTCGGCGAGCGGTGGCGCCCGTGTCGACGCCCCGGGCCTCCCCTAGGGTTCGGCCCCACAACCTTCCAACGCCGCACCTCCGGGTTCGGCACGAGACCTCACCCAAGGGAGTGGCATGCAGTCCTTTGCCGGCGCACCGCGGGTCAGCCGGTGTCGCCCTGGTCCTGTTCGTCGGACCCGGGCGCACCAGGCTTCATGACCCACTCGATGCGTCCCGAAAGACTGCTCCCGGCGGAGCGGTTCGGCTCCGCGTGCCCCCCGGGTGACGGTGTCTCGGCGTGGTCCGACCTGCCTCGGCAGGGGCGGGGCCACGACGGGCACCGGTCCGGAGCGGGCGGGGCCGAGCTCCCCACGGCCCCGCCGCCCGGCTCCCCGACCCCGGCCCAGCCCGGCCCGACCGTCTCGGCCTCCCGCGGCCACACGACGGTCGACGGCCGGCCGACTCCCCGGCAGGCGCCAGTGACCGCTCCCCCCGTCACCCGACCGCAGGCCCCGCTGCAGGGCCGCCCCTCACCGGGCGGGCCCGTGCCGCGGCCGCCCGTCCCGCCCCAACCCCCGGTGGCCCCGGCGGCCGAGGCCGCCGAGCCCGGTCCCGGCGAGGACACCGGCGGTAGCTGGGTCCTCGTCAAGGCCTGCCAGGCGGGCGACCCGGACGCCTTCCGTGAGCTCTACTCCCGCTACCAGGACGTCGTGTTCCGGTACGTGCTGTTCCGGCTCGGCGACCGCACCCTGGCCGAGGACCTCACCCAGGAGACCTTCCTGCGGGCGCTGCGGCGCATCGGCTCGGTGAGCTACCAGGGTCGCGACATCGGCGCCTGGTTCGTCACCATCGCCCGCAACCTGATCTTCGACCACGTCAAGTCCAGCCGGTACCGGCTGGAGTCGACGACGGCCGACATGGTCGAGCACTCGCCGACCACGCACGGCCCGGAGCAGCAGGTCATCGAGAACGCGACCAACTCCGAGCTGCTCAAGGCGATCGACAAGCTCAACCCCGACCAGCAGGACTGCATCCGGATGCGGTTCCTGCAGGGCCTGTCCGTCGCCGAGACCGCCCAGCGGATGAACCGCGCCGAGGGTGCGGTCAAGGCCCTGCAGCACCGGGCCGTCCGACGGCTCGCCCAGCTCATGCCCGAGGGGCTGCGATGAGCGGCGGCTATATCGCGAACTACATGCTTGTCGTTACGGATGCGGCGAGTGAGCCACACCAAGCGGTGAACGGTCCCTACGCCGTAACCGACGACCGCCTGCCTCGTTGTGTGGGTGAACGTCGGAAGAGCGCGAGGCCCCGATCGGGCCGGACGCTGACGAACAGTGCAGGGATGCAGTGAGGACGGGCAGCATGGCCTCGGACCGATGGGGGTCTGGCGGCGCCGGTGGCGACGACTGGGACGACGAGCGGTGGGCGGCGATCGAGGCGACCTTCGTCTCGGACGCGTCGCTGGGCTCGCCGGACGAGGACCTGGCCCACGAGCTGGCCCTCGCAGCGGCGCTCGACGCGAGCCGGACCGACCTCAACCCGGACCCGGCGGCGGCCGAGCGGATGAGCCGGTTCCTCGACCGGCTCGGGCGTGAGCGGGAGGTGCCCGCCGAGCTGTCGACGGAGCAGACCACCCGCATCGAGCGGATCCGCGAGCCCCTGCGGGCGGCGGACACGGACCTGGGCGAGACCCGGGACCTCACCGCCGACCTGGCCGCGTCGTCCACCGCCTCGTCCACCGCGGCGCCGACCGAGTCCCTCGAGTCCCTCGAGTCCCTCGAGTCCACCGGGGCAGGGCAGCCCGGCAGGCCGCAGTCCGTCGGGCAGGTGACCGAGCGCGCGGACAACGTGGTGTCGCTGGGCAACCGCCGCTCGCGGCGCCGCAACTCCCACGTGCTGCCCGCGAACCACCCGGACAACGCCCGGCGCCCGAAGCTCGGCCGCCGCGTCGCGCTCGTCGGGGCGGCCGCGGCCGCCGGTCTGGTCGCGCTGGTCGGCGGCACCGCCGCGATGAGCGGCGACGCCCTGCCCGGGGACTCGCTCTACGCCATGAAGCTGATGAGCGAGTCCACCGGCACCGCCTTCACCTTCGGCGACGCCGAGAAGGCCAGGCGGCACCTCGACATCGCGGCCACCCGGATCCAGGAGATCGAGCGGCTGCAGCAGGCCGGGCGCACCCCGGACCCCGCCACCTACGAGTCCGCACTGCGGGCCTTCGACGCCGCGGCGAGCGAGGGCTCGCGGATGGTGTTGGCGGGCCCGGAGCCCTCCGACGCCGGGCTGGACGAGCTCAACGCCTGGGCCCACCGCCAGTCCGAGGCCATCGCCGCCCTGGAGAGCGCGGACGGCGAGGTCCCCGGGGCCGCGGACTCCGCGCGCCTGATGGAGCGGCTGGCCGAGCGGTCGGCGGCGCTGCAGGCCCGGATGGGCTGCAGCGAGGTGAGCAGCGGGGCGGACGATCTCGGCCCGGTGCCCGCCACCAGCCCGTGCGTGCCCGTCTCCTCCGGCTCGCGGTCGGGGACCTCCGACCTGGCCGGGTCGCCCGAGTCCGCCACCCGCAGCGGCGGCACCACCTCGACGGGCCCGTCGGGCACCACGACGACGTCGCCGTCCGGCTCCGTCGCGCCGTCGGAGACCGAGGACGGCCTGCTCGGCGGGGTCGTCGGCACCGACCAGGACCCCACGACCTCGAGCACCGAGGGGTCGTCGAGCACGTCGGCGAGCGGAGCCCCGCAGAGCAGCAGCACGGACAAGCCGAGCCGCAGCAGCGGGAGCGGGGGTGGCGGCGGGCTGCTGCCGCCGATCAACCTGCCGCCGCTGCTGCCCGGGCTGCCGTCGATCACGCTGGGCTGAGCACCACCGGAAGGCCGCGCGGGACACCACCGCGCGGCCTTTCGTGTGTGTCCGTACACGTGATCGTCGGCTCGGCGGGGGTACCGCCAGTAGGCTGGGGACGTCCGCGGGCCCGCGGGCCAGGCGGAGCGCTGAGGTGGTTGGACCCGAGGTGGTAGTGGAGCACGAGGGGGCGTCCGAGCGGTCGGACGACGGTCGCGCGCAGGTCGCGGGCGTCGCCGAGTCCGCGGACGTGATGGCGGCGGTGAGCGCGCTGGACCGGTCGCAGCGGGCCGGGGAGGCCGCCGCGGCCGCGGCGGTGGCGGCGGGTGAGACCCCGCCCGCATCGACCGCGGCCGAGCAGGACCTCACGGCCGCCGCGTTCTTCGACGTCGACAACACGATGATGGTCGGGGCGTCGATCTTCCACTTCGCCCGCGGGCTGGCCGCGCGGAAGTTCTTCACCACCTCCGACCTCGCCGGGTTCGCCTGGCAGCAGCTGAAGTTCCGGATCGGCGGGCGCGAGGACAAGACCGGCATCGCCGGGCACCGGGACACCGCGCTGTCGTTCGTGGCGGGCCGCCCGGTCGCCGAGGTCACCGAGCTCGGCGAGGAGATCTACGACGAGCTGATGGCGGACCGGATCTGGGCGGGCACCCGGGCGCTGGCCCAGATGCACCTGGACGCCGGGCAGCGGGTCTGGCTGGTCACCGCCACCCCGGTCGAGCTGGCGCTGATCATCGCGCGCAGGCTCGGCCTCACCGGGGCGCTGGGCACGGTCGCCGAGAGCGTGGACGGGCACTACACCGGCAGGCTCGTCGGGGAGATCCTGCACGGCCCCGCGAAGGCGCACGCCGTCCGGGCGCTGGCCGTGACCGAGGGCCTCGACCTGCGCCGGTGCACCGCCTACTCGGACTCGGTGAACGACGTCCCGATGCTCTCCGCGGTCGGCACCGCGGTCGCCGTGAACCCGGACGCCGAGCTGCGGGACGTCGCGAAGGAGAAGGGCTGGCAGATCCGGGACTTCCGCACCGGCCGCAAGGCCGCCCGCATCGGCGTCCCGTCGGTGCTGGGCGCGGGCGCGCTCGCCGGCGCGGTCGCCGCGGGGGTCGCGTACCGCAGGCGCTGACCCGCGGGGCCGCCGCGGGTCTCAGCCGAGGAAGACGTTCCGCCGCTGGGACAGCAACCGGTACAGGGTGTGCTGGATGGTCTCGCGCACCTGGTCGGTGAGGTTGAAGACCAGCATCGGGTCCTCCGCGTCCGCCGGGGTGTAGTGATCCAGGTGGATCGGCTCGCCGAACTCGATGTACCACTTGGACGGCAGCGGCACGAGCCCCAGCGGGCCGAGCAGCGGGAAGGTCGGCGTGATCGGGAAGTACGGCGCGCCGAGCAGCCGGGCCAGCGGCTTCACGTCGCCCAGCTTCGGGTAGATCTCCTCGGCGCCGACGATCGACACGGGGATGATCGGCACCCCCGTGCGCAGCGCCGCGGAGACGAACCCGCCGCGGCCGAAGCGCTGCAGCTTGTACCGGTCCGCGAAGGGCTTGCCGATGCCCTTGAACCCCTCCGGGAACACCCCGACGAGCTCGCCGGAGGACATCAGCCGCTCGGCGTCCGGGTTGCAGGCCAGGGTGGCGCCGTTCTTGCGGGCCAGCTCGCCGACGACCGGCAGCATGAACATCAGGTCGGCGCCGAGCAACCGCAGCCTGCGCCGGTCCGGGTGCTCGCTGTGCAGCGCCTGGATGGTCATCAGCGCGTCCAGCGGGAGCGTGCCGGAGTGGTTCGCGACGATCAGCGCGCCGCCGGTCGACGGGACGTGCTGCATCCCGATGGTCTCCACGCGGAACCAGTGCTCGTAGAGCGGCTGCAGCGCCGGGGCCAGCACGGAGGAGGCGAGCTCGGGGTCGTAGCCGTACTCGTCCACCTGGTAGTCGCCGGAGAGCCTGCGCCGCAGGAAGCCCAGGGCGGACTCGAGCGCGGACTCCCAGGCGGGGGGCTCGGGATCGGGCACCGCGGCGATCGGCGGGATGGCGGTCGGGGGCTCGTCGTCCGCGGGCGGACGCGGGTGCGGGGTGGAGGTGGTGGGGCGGCGGGCGCGGTTCTCGGTGCGCGCGGAGGGCCCGGGCTGGGCCGGTCGCTGCCCGCGCGGACGCGGCTCGCCGAGCCGCCACCGGGTGCGCCCACCCGTCTCGTCCGCCCGCAGCGGGATCACACGCGCCTCCGGCACTGCCGCCCCCTCGTTCTCGTCCCCGACCATCACCCGAGCACCTTCGGTACGGCCCGAGCCGCCGCCAGCACGGTCCGCTCCGCCGCCTCGAGCCGGCCCCGCCCGAGGACGGGGCGCAGCGCACGGCCGCGGACGTAGTCGTCGAAGGCCTGGACGGTGGTCCACCGGGGCGCGAAGCCGAAGCCTTCCTTGAGCCGGGTGGTGTCCACCACCCGGCCGAAGTTGAGGAAGCGCATCTGCTCGGGCGAGTAGTCGACGATCCGCGCGCCGCGCAGGAGGCGTCCCACCGGCCCGACGGCGAGCGACGGCACCCCCACCTGGATCTGGCCCGCCCGCCGGATGGCCTGGGACAGCATGAGCACGCCGTCCGCCGCGACGTTGAACACCCCGGGGAGGTCGTGGGTGGCGGCCCGCTCCAGCACGGCGAGGGCGTCCTCCTCGTGCAGGAACTGCAGCCGCGCGTCGAACCCGAGCACGGTCGGCACCACGTGCAGTGCGAAGTAGCGGGTCATCACGGTGTCGATCCGCGGACCGACGTAGTTGCAGAAGCGCAGGACCGTGGTGGTGACGTCCGGCCTGCGGCGGGCGAAGCCCCGCAGGTAGCCCTCGATCTCCGCGGCGTCCTTGGCGTACCCGCCGGACGGGAGGTCCTTGGGGGTCATCGACTCGTCGAACAGCGCGGGATCGCGCGAGCCGGAGCCGTACACCGCCGTCGTGGACTTGAGCACCACGCGCCGCACCGTCTCGGCCTTCTGGCAGGCCGCGAGCAGCTGCATCGTGCCGATGACGTTCATCTCCTTCATCGCCGTGCGGCCGCCGGACTGGCCGGGACCCGACGACAGCGCGGCGTGCACCACGGTGTCGACGCCGGCGCCGGAGATGACCTTGGCGATGAGCGGGTTGCGGATGTCCGCGCGGACGAACTCGGCGCGGCCCATGCGGCGCAACATGTCCCGCGGGGGCGGCACGGTGTCGACGCCCACCACGCGGTCGATCCGCGGGTCGGCGGCCAACCGAGCGGCCAGGTTGCCGCCGAGGAACCGGCTGACCCCGGTCACGAGCACGACGGAGGGCGGGTCGCCGACGTCGTCGGCGCCACCGGGAGGACCCGAACGCGTCACGGGCACCTGTCTCGTCGTGGGTGGAACGACAAGGATCCCGCCCGCGCCTGGAGGCGGACGGGATCCCGGGGTCCTACTTGCCGAGCTTGCGACGCTGCACGCGGGTCTTGCGGAGAAGCTTGCGGTGCTTCTTCTTCGACATCCGCTTGCGACGCTTCTTGATGACCGAGCCCATGCGCCGGTACCTCCTACGATTACTGCTTTTCGCGCGCGTGGATGCACACGGCGAGACGATGACCGGTCGCCGATCCTACCCGGCCGGAGCGACGGGACCCGAGCCGGGGTGCGCCCTGCGAGGGGTGACGGCTCAGCCCGCGTCGAAGTAGGCGTGGCGCAGGTAGTCCTCGACCGCGCGCTTGGGTACGCGGAAGGAACGGCCCACCCGCGCGGCGGGCAGCTCGCCGCCGTGCACGAGGCGGTACACGGTCATCTTGGACACGCGCATCATGGCGGCGACCTCGGCCACGGTCAGGAACTGCACCGCGGAGAGGTTCTCGACACGCTCGGGCTGTCCCGGACGCGCTGGCTCCTGCGTGGCCATCAGGCACCGCCTTCCGTCTCCATACCACTGCCCGCAGGGGAATCCGCATCCCCCGCGTGGCGTGTTCCCCGTGAGGATAGCGGTGCCGGTGTGACGCCTTCGACACACCATGCCACACCGGCGGGGCGTTCAGGCGCGCGTCAGGGTGACACGTGCTCCATCGATCGGGTCAACCCCGCTCCACCGAGCGTCCCAGCTCGACGGACCGGTCCCGGGCGGCCTCGATGGCGTCGATCAACGCGGCGCGCACCCCGTGCCGCTCCAGCTCGCGGATCGCGGCGATCGTGGTGCCCGCGGGTGAGGTGACGGCCTCGCGGAGCAGGACGGGATGGTCGTCGGACTCGCGGAGCATGGTGGCGGCCCCGAAGGCCGACTGCACGATCAGGTCCGCGGCGACCGAGCGCGGCAGCCCGAGCAGGATCCCGGCGTCGATCATGGCCTCGACCAGGAAGAAGAAGTAGGCCGGCCCGGAGCCGGACAGCGCGGTGACGGCGTCCTGCTGGCTCTCGGGGACGCGCACGACCTTGCCGACCGCGCCGAGCAGCTCCTCGACGACGGCCAGGTGCTCCGTGGTCGCGTGGCTGCCCGCGGACACCGCGCTCATCGCCTCGCCGACGACCATCGGCGTGTTGGGCATGACCCGCACGACCGGCGTGCCCGCGGGCAGCCCGCCCTCGAAGAGCGCGGTCGGCAGGCCGGCGCAGAGCGACACCACGAGCGTGCCCGGGGTGAGCGCGGGCGCGAGCTCCGCCAGCACCGGCGCGATGTCCTGCGGCTTCACCGCGATCACCACGACATCCGCCTTGGCCGCCGCCGCGGGCACGTCCGCGGACTCGACGCCCAGCTGCGCCGACAGCGCCGCCGCCCGCTCCGGGTGCCGCTCGGTGAACACCAGCTCCGCGGCGGGCCGCCCGGCCGCGAGCAGCCCCGACAGCAGCGCCTCCCCGATCTTCCCCGCTCCCAGCACGGCGATTCGCGTCATGCCGGGAACGGTAACCCCGACCCCCCGGCGCACCCACGGCGGACCGATGCCCCGCCCGCAGCCCGGCGGGCTCGGGGGCGGACGGGTGCGGTCAGTCCCGCGGGAGGGGGGCCAGGGCCAGCTGGCGGGCCTGGGCGACGATCCGGCCCGTCGAGTCCCGGACGGTGCAGTCCTCGTCGAACCAGGTGCCCGCGACCATCTCGGAGCGGGAGGCCAGGTGCAGCCAACCGGGCGCCGGGCGGGCCCGCAGCACCGCGGTGAGCTGGACCGTCGGCGCCCACCCGAAGCCGCCACCGAGGTTGAACAGGGTGGGCGGCAGCGCGTCGCCCGCGAGCAGGGCGAAGTACGGGTCCGGTTCCTCGCCGCGCGGGCGCATCCAGCCCCGGACCACCGGGTCAGCGGTCTCCCCGCGGACGAACGCCATCGTCGTGGGGTCGAAGCGGGACTCGGTCGCGGCGGCGAGCCCCTCGCCCGGCCTGCGGACGTTCAGCACGGCCTCGACCGCGTCCGCGGGCGGGTCGGCGGGCATGTCGCTCGGCACCAGCCAGCGCGGGTCGGAGTCCGGCAGGGTGCCCGCGGTGATCGTGGCCGTGAGCATCAGCCGGTCCCCCTGGGTCATCCGCACGGTCGCGACGGACGCCTGCCTGCCCAGCTTGACGACGTCCGTCGCCAGGTCGACGGCGCCCAGCTCGGGGGCCCGCAGGAAGTCCGTCCCGACGACCACGGGATCGAGCGCGCTGCCCTCACCGTGCTCGGCGTCCAGCCGGGCGATCCCGGCCTTGGCCAGCAGCACCATCAGGAGCCCGCCGTGCGCCTTGCCGCCGATGGTGAACGACCGGCCCAGCTCCGCGGTGTACCGGCCGTCGCCCTGCGCGGTCAGCACGGTCGCCGCGGAGAAGGGCCGTTCGGTCGTGACCGCGCTGTCGCTCATACCCCGGTTGGTATCACGCCACCGGGCCGTTGATCCACGCCTGGGGAGTGACTCGGTCGTCTCACGACCCACCCACGCCCCAGGTGTGGATCACGGGGTCGGGGTCGGGCGCGGGACGGCGGGGGACGGCGGGCGGACCGGCGCGAGGTGCAGGCGGGCGTAGACCAGGGACTCGGCCAGCAGCGTGGCCCGCTGGGCCCTGGTGCGGCAGCGGCGCGTGCTGACCTCGAGCACGACCACCCCGTCGGCGGCGAACCGCCCGGTGGACAGCCGCTCGCAGACCTCCGCGCACGGCTGGGTGCCGCGGCCGGGCACCAGGTGCTCGTCCCGCGGGGCGCCGGACCCGTCGGTGAGGTGCAGGTGGACCAGCCCCTCGCCCATCCGGTCCAGCAGGTCGAGCGCGTCCGTGCCCGCCGCGGCCGTGTGGGAGAGGTCCAGGGTGTAGAAGCGGTGCCCGACGGTCGTCGGGTCGAAGCCCGGCGCGTACGGCACGGTCCGGATCCCCATCCGGGAGACCGGGAACATGTTCTCCACCGCGAGCCGGACGTCCGCGTGCTCGCCCGCGCGGGCCACCTCGTCCGCGAACACCGCGGCGTAGCGGCGCTGCCAGCGGAAGGGCGGGTGCAGGACCACGGTCCGGGCCCCGAAGTGCTCCGCGGCCGCGACCGACCGGCGGATGCGCTCGACCGGGTCGGTCCCCCACACCCGCTGCGTGACGGCCAGACAGGGCGCGTGCACCGCGAGCACCGGCACCCCGTACCGCTCGGACAGCCGCCGGACCGCGGGGACGTCCTGCGAGACGGCGTCCGTCCACACCATCAGCTCGACGCCGTCGTACCCCAGCTCCGCGGCCAGCTCGAACGCCGCCGCGACGGGTTCGGGATAGACCGAGGCGGACGACAGGACGACGGGCGGGGTCACCGTTCCAGGAGTACCAGGATCGCCGGGGAGACGGTGAGGAGCAGCCCCACGGCCACGGCGAAGACGGTCGTCCGCAGGTCGTCGTTGCGGAGCAGGGCGCGCACCCCGAGCACCAGCCCGACGGTGATGATCACCGCGGCGGCCAGCGCGACCACCGGCAGGTTGAACCACAGGTAGCGGAAGCCGACCCAGATCCCGGCGCCCACCAGGGCCCCCGCGATCCACTGCCCGATGACGACGGCCCAGCCCTGGGGGGTGCCCTCGTCCTCGGTCTCGTCGTCCTCCCGGACGCGGTCCGCACGGCCGAGCCCGGCGGGAGCGGCGAGATCGGGCTCGTCGTCGTCCTCGTCCAGCGGGGACCCGCCGAGCTGGGTCGGGGGGCCGCCGTCGAGGTCGTCCTCCTCGACGGGCGGGGATCCCAGCTGTGTCGGGGGGCCGCCGTCGAGGTCCGGGGCCGTGAACGGCGCGGTCAGCGGCTCGCCTGCCTCCGCCGGGCCGCCGAGCCTGCCGAGCTGCTCGGTCTCGCGCTCGCGGGTCTCGCCGGGCCGGGCGCCCGCCTCACGGGTCTCCCCCGGCCAGGCGCTGCCCGCGAGCCCGAGGCCGTTCGCGTCCGGTCGGCCCGCGCCCGGGCGACCGGTGAGGTCGCCGCGGGGATCGCGACGGCCGGTGTCGGGGCGGCTCGTGTCGGGGCGGGCCCAGGGCTGCCGGGGCTTGCCGAACTGCTGCTCGGGCCCGAGCCGGGCGGAGTCCTGGGGCGCCTGTCGGGTGGGCGCCGGGGAGGCGGGTGCCGCCTTGTCCTGCAGCGCCTGCCGGTCCGGTGCCTGCCGATCCCGTGCCTGACGGTCGGGTGCCGCTCGGTCCTGCACCGCTCGGTCCTGCACCGCTCGGTCCTGCACCGCTCGGTCCTGGGGCGCGGGTCCGGTGCCGCGCGACCAGTCCGCGCGTGCGCCGCTGCGGGACCGCGGATCGGCGCTGCGGGACCACGGGTCGCCGGCGGTGGCGGCCGGGCCACCCGTCCCCGGCAGTCCCTGCCTGCTGCGGGCGTCGTTCCAGGAGCCGAGCCGAGGCGGAGCGCCTGCGCGCGAGCCGTTCGAGCCCGCACCGTTGGGGGGGACACCGTTCGAGGGCACACCGTTCGCGCCGGCAGCGTTCGGACCGGCACCGTTCGGACCGGCACCGTTCGGGGCCCAGCGGCTCGGACCCTGCCCCGTACCGCCCTGCCCCGGCCGGTACGGCTCGGGCTGGGCCGCGGGCGCGCCCTGGCCGCCCGCCTCCTCGCGCCCCAGCCGCGCCTCCTCGGCCGCCCGCCGCGCCGCACGCCCACCGGGCTGCGGAGC
>NZ_BAABGT010000100.1:0-36997 GCF_039541715.1 Pseudonocardia xishanensis | reverse complement strand
AGCCCGGCCAGGCGCAGCGCTTGCGCGGTGTGGCTCGCATAGAGCCTGCCCTGCAGCAGGAGCCTCTCGACCTCTGGATCCCGGTGGCCGAGCACGTAACCGATGTCCGCCGTCATGGGTGCGAGCCTGACAGCGCCGATGCTGCGTAGCGTGGAGCAACTGTGAACAAGAACGCACGTCCCGGTCGTGTCGCGGTGTGAGGCCCCCAGGCAACACCCGGTTGGCTTGCGTCAGTGCGGGCCACCCAGGTCGTGCTCCCGGGCGCACTCGCCGCCGAGGGAGGGTGAGCGGCGGGGTGGCCACGTCGCGCCCCACGCGTCCCGCTCACAGGATCCGGGTCGCGGTCAGGTGGTTCCGATCCGCCCGTGACCACCACCAGGGCTGGCGCCCGCAGACCGACGGCCGACCGGTCCCCGACGAGGACCGCACCTGACGACCACCCTGCCCACCGCCGACTACGGCCGCTGCACCGGCTGCGACCAGCTCAAGTCCCTCTCCCACCGCGGGCACCCGTACCCGCACAACCGCTTCACCGCCGAGGCCACGTCCCTGTCTCTGTGGACCCGGCGCTGTACCGGCGAGCACACCCCGGCCCGGAAGGGGCCCCGTGCCGTCGCGCAGGCCGTGGCCGTGACCGCGGAATTGCGATCCAGCCGGGTACGTTTGCCGGCCGCGAGCCCGGAGGTCGTCGAGTCGGGGGCGCGTCGTCAACTCGACCGATCACAAGAGATCTCCCCACCTACCCCCGGCGCCGGACCGCCGCCCAGGCAAGGGCACCGAAGAGCAGACTCCAGACGCCGATCACGATGCGCCCCATCACGAACGGGCCCATGATCCCGGGGATGAGCACCACGAACACGTAGATCCCGGTGACCAGCGTGACCCATCGCGCCCAGCCGGCCACGTGCCGTGCGCGCGCAATGCCGAGCCCGGCGACGACGAGCCCCACACCGGTGACGATCGTCGGCACGGCGTAGAGCGTGTTGACGACCTGTGCCCATCCCCCGTCGAGCGGCTCGGTGGCCGCGGTGATCGCCACGAGTTCCATCATGGTCAGCAGCGCCAGGCCCGCCAGAGCGATCCCGAGCCCCACGCGGGCCCGGACGACGGCGAACACCGTGAGGACGGCCGCGATCATCGTGAGGTGCTGCACAGCGAACACGACCTGTGAGATCGAGTAGACGCCCGTGGTGAACGGGAAGGAGTAGCGATCCTCCCCGACTGCCGGGGTGACCAGCAGCATCACGAGAGCCAGCACGGCCCCGACGACGCCACCCCAGATCCCGATCCGTCCCAGGGCGCTTCGGTCGGCGCGTATCTCGATGTCCATGAGCGAGACGGTAGGAACACCGGCTTGCCGACACATCGGGGCGATCACTCATCATCGCGGTACTCAGTACTCTGCTGGGGTGTCCGCGGACCCCGCCGTCGCGCTGCTCGGGCAGGCTCGAGTGCTCCTCGCCGACCGCAGACCGCACGAGGCCTGGGCTGCCTGCGCCGCCGTCGCGGAGATCGCGCGCCGTCGGGGGGACGCCCTCCTGCTCGCCGACGCGGCGACCGCGCTGCGTGACCTGCGGTTCTCCCCGATCGTCGAGCAGGTCCACAGCCTCTGTCTCGAAGCGCTCGCTCTAGTCGCGGACCGGGACCCCGTCCGGGCCGAGCGGCTCCGCGCCCAGCGGGACGCCACGCGCAGCCCGTGGCGCGAGGCGCCCATTCCGGCCGCCGCCCCGGATCCCGAGTCCCGGCTGCTCGCACTGCAGGCCGCGCACCGACGTCATCAGGACGTCTCCGGCATCGACGCGCGTCTGGGCGTCGCCGCCGAGGCACTCGCGCTCGCCGAGGCCTCGGGATCGGCCGAGTGCGCAGCGTACGGCCACCTGTGGCGGATCGAGGCGCTCGGTCAGCAGGGCCGCCGGATCGAGCTCGACGGCGACCTCGCCGGCTTACGCCATGCCGTGGCACAGCTCGCGCAGCCGGTGTGGGAGGAGCGCCTGGCGCTCGTCCGGGCGTCGTTGTTCCTGGTGGAGGGTCGGTTCGACGACTGTGCCCGGCAGACCGCCGCTGTCCGCGGCTTCCTGGGCCTCGTCATGCGCTCACACCTCGCCGTCCTGAGTGGCGAGGGTCTCGAAGGGATCGAGCGCGAGGTCCGGGCCGTGCTCGACGGCGCCCCCTTCTTCGCCCGCGGCTGGCACGCGCTCCTGCTGCTCGCCCTCGACCGCCACGACGAGGCTGCAGCGATCTGGCGCGCGATCTCCCCGCACGTGCGGGACATGCCGCGAGAGGCACCGGAGTGGCTCGTGGCCACCGCGGGCCACGCCGAGCTGTGTGTGAAGCTCGCCGACACCGCGACCGCTGCCGTGGTCCACTCCGAGCTGCTGCCCTGGGCGTCGCTGCAGATCATCGGGGCCGCAGAGACGCCGTACGGCGGTCCGGTCGCCCTTGCGCTCGGCCGCCTCGACCTGCTGCTCGGCCGTACCGAGGCCGCCTGAGAGCATCTCGGGGCGGCATTGCAGAGCGCCCAGCGGATGCACGCTCTGCCCTACGTCGGATGGGCTCACCTGGAGCTGGCCCGGCTGGGGGACCCGGACCACCTCGCCGCGGCCGGTCAGCTCGCCGATCGGCTCGGCATGGCGCCGCTGGCGGCCGCGGTCGCCGCGCAGCGGGCCCGGTCCGGCCGCGGCCCGCTCTCCCCGCGCGAGACCGAGGTCGCGTCACTGGTCTCCCTGGGCCTGAGCAACCGGGCCATCGCGGCCCGGTTGTACCTCTCCGAGCGGACCGTCGAGAACCACGTCGGACACGCGATGCGCAAGCTCGCGCTGACCTCTCGCGCGGGGTTGGCGGCATGGTTCGCGTCGGAACGACCGCGTTGACCACCATTCCTGTTCGGCCGGACGCGCCGAGGCCGGTCAGTCCACGGGGTCGGGCCGGGAGAACCGGACCTCCTCGATGTCGAGTGTGGCCTGGACCTGGCGCAGCACGATGTCGTCGATGTGCTGCTCGTCGCGCAGCTCGAGGAGCGCCTTGCGCTTGCGGGCGATGAGGGCGAGCCACAGACTCGCGTGCTGGTCGTCGTGCCGCGTCGCCTGGTCCCCTTCGTCGCCGTCGGCCGCGAGCACCTTCCGTCGCTTCTCCATCTCGGCACGCACCCGCGCGACCACGCGCTCGTCGGTGCCCAGCTCGGCCGAGGTGGCCGCGATGGAGGCGATCGCGGCGTCGGTGATGAACACCTCGGCGTACTGCCGTTCCTCCGCGACGGAGTTGTCGACCGGGAGCCGGGCGAACCGCACCACCCGCGGCAGGACCAGCGCCTGCAGCAGCGTCAGCACGATCACCCCGGTGGTGATCACCACGATCAGGTCCCGGTCGGGGAAGGGTGCGCCCGAGTCCAGGGTGCGCGGGACGGCGAGCACCGCGGCGAGCGACACCGCGCCGCGGAACCCGGCCACGGCGTTGACCGAGCGCTGCCGCGCCCCGATCCGGCGCAACCGCTGCGCGGGCCGTCGGTCGAGCGCCCGGATGACGTACGGCGTGGTGTAGAGCCACGCCCAGCGCACCCCGATCACCACCGCGGCGACCAGCAGGATGTCGACCAGCGCGCGGACGAACGAGACGCTGACGAGGTCGCGGACCGCGGTCTGGGCCTGGAGACCGACGAGCACGAACAGCACGCTGCTGAGGACGGTCGTCGAGACCGTCCAGAACGGGACGGAGGTCTGGCGGGTGAGCGCGCCGGTGATGCGCGGGGTCACCTGGCTCAGGAGAAGCCCGCACACGACGACCGCCAGCACCCCGGAGGCCTCGACCGACTCGGCCAGCAGGAAGGCGGCGAACGGCGTCACCAGCATCGCGATGTTCTCCAGCATCGGGTCGTCGATCCGGCGGCGCAGCTGCCAGCTCAGCAGACCGATCAGCGCGCCGGCGAGCACCCCGCCGCCGTACGCCAGCACCAGCATGCCGCTCACGTGGAGCGGGGTCAGGTGCTCCTCGCCGACGGTGATCCCGACGGCGAGGCCGTAGATCACCAGCGCGGTGCCGTCGTTGACCAGGCTCTCCGCGCGCAACACGGTCACGGTCCGGCGGGGCAGCCGCCGGGCCAGGACACCCACCGCGGTCGCGTCGGTCGGGGCGAGCGCGGCACCGAGCACCCACGCCGGGCCCCACTCCAGGCCGAGCGCATGCGCCGCCGCCGCGACCGCCGCGGCGGTGGCGAGGACCAGCACGGTGCTGGTGAGGAGCACGACGCGCAGGTTGTTGCGGATCTCGCGCAGCGAGGTCGTCAGGCTCTCCCAGTAGAGCAGGACCGGCAGGAACAGCAGCAGCACGACCTCCGGCGGCAGCTGAGCCTGACGCAGGTGGGGCACGAACCCGATCAGGACGCCCGCGAGCACCAGCAGGATCGCGGGCGCGATCGGGTAGCGACGGGCCAGCGCACCGCACATGACCAACGCGACCCCGAGGACGACCGCCATCTCCAGACCCAGCACCCGGATATCGTGACGGCTCCCCACCGGGACCTGCAGCCGGCCCGGTTCTCGCGGTCAGGCACCCGTCTCGGACGCCCGGCGGCCGCGGGTCCGAGGCGTCCTAACGGACGTCGTCGAGCAGGCTCCGCGACAGCTCGACGATCCGCTCCAGCGCCTTCCGCTGTGTCGCCACGGTCGGCCCCTCGACCTCCGGTGCGGACTGGAACTCCCCCACCCGCCGCAAGAGCTCGTGGAGCCGCGGGTCCGGCGGCTTGACGAACACGGGGCGCCCGTCGACCCAGACCCAGCCCGGGGTGCCGTCGATGATCCCGCTGAGGATGCGGAAGTCCTGGCGGAAGTCGGTCGGCTCCTGCACCCCGACGTGGATGACGGGCCGTCGCGCGTGCAGGCACAGCGCGACCATCCCCGAGCCGACGTCGGCGAGGATCCGCTCCATCTCCTCCACCGGGGGCTGCGCCTCGCCGGTGAGGCCGAACTCGATGGCGAGGCCGTAGACCGTGGACTTCCCGGGATCGACGAGATGACGGGAGTAGGCGTAGTCGATCGTGGTCCCGGACATCGGGGAGTGGTCACCCGCGCCCGGCGTCCGCCGGGCGAAGGCCTGGATGCGCTGGTAGTCCTGGCCGCGGACCGCGCGCACCGCGTCGGCGACGGCTTCCACGGCGCCCTCCATGGCGTCCTTGTCCGCGGGGTCGATGTACTCGGAGTACCGGTCGGCGTCGGGGGTGCCGCGCAGGCCGTCGAACCGCGGGTTGAAGAAGGTCATGTCGGGCCGGTCGATCTGGTTCGGCGCGTCCCCCCAGCTGTGCATGACCTGGCCGCCGTTGCTGTGGATGTCGAGCAGCCAGCCGATCTGCGGGAACTCGTCGAGCAGCCAGACGACGTTGCGGGTCTCGGCCTCCGAGGCCGCGCTCCGCCCCACGTAGTGGTCGCTCGCGGGGGCGAGGCTGCCCATGGTCGGGACGTGGAGCACGGACGGGTCGAACGCCTTCTCGATGTCCCAGAGGAAGTCGAAGTTGCGGTTCAGGTCGGTGCCGATCCGGTTGTCGGTGTCCGAGAGCCGGCTGCGGTTCTTCCGCCACTCGTCGTCGGTCGACTGGCTGTAGGCGCGGCCGTCGGGGTTGATGCAGGCGACGACGAAGACGTCCACGGTGTCGATGATCGAGGCGACCTCGGCGGCGCCGAACGTCCTGCCGCCGTAGACGAGATCGGTTCCCGCGGCGTAGGTGTCCAGCAGGTCGGCGGCGAACGTCAGCGCGATGTCCGAGCCGCCCCACTCCATGGCGTGCACCCCGGCGAGGAACAGGACGCCCGCGCGCACGCCGCCGTCGTCCGGCCTGCCGATGCGCAGTGCGGTGACGGTCCGGCCCTCGAACGTCGGGTTCGGCAGCGGGACCAGCCGACACAGGGTCGGGTGTCGCTTCGTCAGCTCGACCAGGCCGGACTCGATCTCGTCGACGGTGAGGTAGTGCACTCGGATCGCCCCTTCCCCGGCGACCGACCTCGCCCGCCCGCCGCGGAGGGTCTCGTCCGGAGTGGAGGACCCGTTATCGCAAGACCGGACCGTCCGAACGGGAGCCGTACCCGGGTACCGCCGTCTGCGGATCCGTGTGCGGCGTGGGCTGGATGCGACCCTCGCGCGGATCCACCTTCTCCGCGGCGAGCCGACACTACGCTCTTCTCGAGGTGACCAGGATGTCGAAGAATCGTGAAGGAATCGAGTGTGTCAGCGTCTCCATCGACGCGGCTCGCAGGCCCACCGTTCGGCTCCACACCAGCGCGAGGGAGTCCAGCAGCTCCGCCTCCTCGAACCGGCCTCCTCAGACATCGACGAATGCCTGAAGCCGGTCGCTGACCTCGACATCCGCACCCTCACCCGCTGCACCCCGCGATGCCACCGTCCACCGGCAGGACGACGCCGGTGAGATAGGACCCGGCGGGCGAGGCGAGGTACCGGATCGCGCCGACGATGTCGTCCGCGCGGCCGAGTCGCCGCAGCGGGACGGCCTGCTCGATCAGGGCTCGACCGGAGTCGGACGCGAGCGCGGCGGCCGTCATGTCGCTGGGGAAGGCACCCGGGGCGACCGCGTTGACGAGCACGCGGTCCGGCGCGAGGACGGCGGCGAGGTGGCGGGTCATCATGTGCACCGCCGCCTTGCTGGCCGAGTACGAGTAGTTCTCGAACACCGGTACCCGCAGCCCATCGACCGACCCGACGTTCACCACCCGGGCCGGGTGCTCGGCGCTCGCCGCCCGGCGCAGCGCGGGCAGCAGGGCCGCGGTGAGTTCGAACAGGCCGACCACGTTGGTGCTCAGCACGCGGTCCCACCCCTTGCGCGGGAAGGCGTCGAGCGGGGCTCCCCACGTCACGCCCGCGTTGTTGACCAGCACGTCGAGGGATCCGCCGAACTCCGCGTCCACGGCGTCGACCACGGCGGCGATCCCCTCGGCCGTGCTCACGTCCGCGGGCACCGCGGGGCAGCCGAGTCGGTCGCCCGCGGTCCGGCAGGCCGCGGCCTTGCGGGACGTCACCAGGACCCGGGCCCCGGCCTCGAGCAGCCCCTCGGCCACCATCGCGCCGATCCCCCGGGTCCCCCCGGTGACGACGACCGTGCGGCCGTCGACGTCGAACAGGTCCTTCGTCACGCGTCCGCCGCCGGGTTCCAGTCCAGGTCGGTGGTCACCGGCGCGGAGCCGACGGCCTGCGCGGCGGCGACCAGCGCCGGACCGAGCAGGTCGGCCTCGGTCATCCCCTCGACGGGGCAGCAGTGCTGCACCTGGTTGAGGATCCGCGGGGGCGTGTCGGCGACTCCGACGCCTGCGTGCTCGGCCCACTTCTGCGTGGAGTTGCGGAAGTACCGGGTCACGGTCGGGGGCGCGATCTGGTTGGCCGGGTCGCTCATCGCCTCCTCCAGCGTGACGAACTGGACGCCGGCGGCCGCGTACGCGGCGAGCACGTCGGCGTAGGCGTCGGCGGCGATCGGGGTGCCGTGGATCAGCGCGATGTGGGGCGGCTGCCGACCGAAGACCTCCCGGGCCGCGGCGGCCTGGTTGCGGAGCGCGTCGACCGCCGTCTCGACGAACCCCCGCCGCACCCACGCCGCGGCCTCGGTGTCCCCGGTGACCAGGGTGCGCAGGTAGGCCACGAGGAACTGCACGTCGTAGAACCAGTGGGTGATCGGCGCGGGCAGCAGGCCGCGGCGGACGAGGTGGGTCTGCACGTGGTCGGTCTTGTCCCGGATGTCGCCCCACATGTCGAACGCGTAGCGGAAGTACCGGGTGGGGGCCTTCGCCAACCACGGTTCGAGGATGTCGAGGTTGCGGTCGAGGTCGGCGACGTACGACGCGGCGTCGGTCCAGTTGAGACTGGCGTGCGAATGGGTGTGGGCGGCGACGTGGTGGCCGCGGTCGGTCCAGCGGTCGAGCGCCGCGAGCCACTCCGGGTGGTCTTCCACCGGCGCGGTCGACGTGAAGGCGTACACCTGCGGGACCCGGTGCCGCTCGAACGCGTCGCACAGCATGCCGAGCACGATCTCGGGGTCGTACCCCGGCGGGAAGCCCGCTCCTCTCCACATGAACGGGTCGTCGAGCGTGACGGCGAGCCGCAGCGGCTCCTGCGCGCGTCCGCTCTCGTCGGTGAGCGCGGTGGTGTCGGTCATGGGTCGAGCGTGGGGCAGGCCGCGGGCCCGCCGCGACGCGTCCGGCGCACACCTCCCGGTGTGGTCTCGCCACACCCGACCGGCCCGCAGGCGACCCTACGATGCGCCCATGCCGAACTCCGGGACCGGAGCCAGGTCGACGACGCCGTCGCACCCACCCGTCGCGGAGTTCGTCACCTGGCTCGACCAGCGCGTCGCCCGCATCGTCGACGACATGTACGTCGCCGTCGCCGCCGCCACGCCCTCCGTGGTGCGCGACGACGCGGACGTGCGGCTGCTCCGCGAGGCCCTGGAATCACACATGCCGCTGCTGCGGGGCGCCGCGCAGTCGGCGACGGCCAGGGCGGGCGTACAGCTGGGCAGGCCCGCGGAGCTCTGGGCCCGCCGGCTCGCCCGGGCCGGAACCGACCTGGCCGATCTGGTGCTCGCCTACGACGCCGCCGCCGACGTGATCGTCGCGACCTTCGCGGCGTACCTGCGCGAGACCGGGGTGTCCGACGCCCGCCGGGCGGACGCTCTCGAGATCGTGCTGGACCGGCTGTTCCGCTACCTGCGTGCCGCCTGCGCCGCCGCGACCGCGGCCTACGTCCAGGAGCGCGAGCTCCTGCGCCAGCGGGACGCCTCCGACCTGCGGGCCGTGATCGCCGACGTACTCGCGGGGACCGCGGACAGCCCCGCCGCGGAGGCACGCCTGGGCTACCGCTTCGCCGATACCCACACCGCCTTCGTGGTGTGGGGGCCGCACGCCACCTCCGCCGAGCTCGACCGCGCGGTGGCCCAGCTCCGTGCCGTCGCCCGTCCCCGCCGGCTCGTCGCGGTTCCGGACGGCCCGACCGCCGTCCGCGGCTGGTTCTCAGGCGGCGAGGTCGACGGCTGGACGTCCGGCTCCGCAGGGCTGCGTCTTGCGATCGGCAGCACGCATCAGGGCCTCGCCGGGCTGCGGGCCTCGCACCGGGAGGCGGCCGAGGCGTACCGGCTCGCCGCGCGCTGGGTCGACGGCCCGATCGTCCGGTTCGACGACGTCGTGGTGCCTGCCCTGGCCGACGGCGCCCCCGGCCTCGCCGTGCCCTGGGCCAGCGCCCGGCTGGGTGCCCTCGTCGACCCCGTCCATTCCGACCTGCTGCAGACCCTGCGGATCTGGCTGGCCGAGCTGGGGAGCCCCACCCGAGCGGCGCGCAGGCTGACCGTGCACCCCAACACCGTCGTGAAACGGCTCGAACGGATCGCGGCGCTGCTCCCGGTCCCGTTGGACGCGAGATCCGCCGTGCTGCGGGTCGCGGTCGAGCTCGCACCCCTCACCCGAGGCTGACCACCAGCTTCCCGACGTGGCCTGCATCGAACGACCCGACGAACGTCGGGACGAGGGTGTCGAAGCCCTCCACCACGGTCTCGAACGCGTGCAGTCTGCCCGCCTCGACCTGCGCGCCGAGCTCGGCCTCGCACCGTGCCGCGCGGTCGGTGTGGTCGACCACGACGAACCCCTCCGCCCGGATGCGCTTGGTCACCAGCAGGCCGAAGTTGCGTGGGCCCGGCGGCCGGACGACGTCGTTGTAGCCGGCGATCAGGCCGCACAACGCTATCCGGCCCCCGTTGTTCATCCGGTCGAGGGCGGCTTCCATCAGCGCGCCACCGACGTTCTCGAACACCGCGTCGATCCCGTTCGGCGTCGCGTCACGGAGCCGGTCCGCCCAGTCGTCGGCCCGATGGTCGACGACGGCGTCGACGCCGAGCTCGTCGAGGAGCAGCGCGCACTTGCGCGGCCCGCCCGCGCTCGCGACGACGCGCGCCCCGGCCAGTCGGGCCAGCTGCACGGCGACCGAACCCACCGCGCCCGCGGCGGCGGACACGAACACCGTCTCCCCCGCACGCGGCGCGCAGATGTCGCCCATGCCCACCCACGCGGTCAGGCCGGTCATGCCGAGGATGCCGAGCCGGGCCGTCGACTCGTCGGGCAGCCGGTCCCACCCCTTCGGATCCTCGATCAGCACCTCCTCCCGCCACCCGGTGAACCCACGGACCACGTCACCGGGTGCGAAGTCCGGGTGCCGGGACTCCTCGACCACGGCGATGCCGAGTGAGCGGACGACCTCGCCCACGCCGACCGGCGGGAGGTAGCTCGGGCGGTCGTCGAGCCAGCCGCGGGTGGCCGGGTCGATGCTGAGGTGTCGGGTCCGGGCCCGGACCCCGCCTCCCGGGCAGGGCTGGGGAACATCGACGTACGCGAAGTCGGAGTCCCGGACTCGGCCGTGGGGCCGCTGGGCGAGCACGACGGAATGAGGCACCTGCCCAGGCTGGGCATGCGGCGGACGTTCGGCCATGGTGCGAGGCACCACCGTGTGGTGGGGGCCGGGCACCTGGGCGGCGGATCCCGCCGAACCTAGCGTCCGAGGGATGCCGGACACCGTGGTCTCACTCTTCGACGCACACGTCACCGCCCACCCGGACGCGGTCGCCCTCTCCTCGGGGGACGGCTCGGTGCGCTGGACCCGGCGCGAGTACGCGGCGAAGGCGGCACGGCTCGCCTCGGCGTTCCGCGCCCTCGGGGTCCGCCCCGGCGACACCGTCGCGCTCCTGCTCGGGAACCGGCCGGAGTGGCAGCTCAGCGACCTTGCGGCGTTGCTGGTGGGCGCGACACCGTTCTCCCTGTACGTGACCGCGCCCCCGACGGAGTCGGCCGCACTCGTCGACCGGGCACGCGCCCGGCTCATCGTCGCCGATCCGGACCTGCTGCACGACGACCACCTCCCGGCCGGGGTCCCGGTCGTGACCGTCGACGAGCTGGACCGGCTACCGACCGATCCCGCGTTCGTGCCCCACGTGCCGAGGCCGGACGACGTCGCGACCCTGATCTTCACCTCGGGCACGACCGGCGAGCCGAAGGGGGTGGAGCTCACGCACGCCGCGATCGTCTTCCAGCTCCGCGCCCTGGACTCGATCGTCCGCCTGGACGGGGGAGCCACAGTGTCCTATCTCCCCCACGCGCACATCGTCGACCGGGTGATCGGCCACTACGCCACGCTGGTCGGCGGGACGAGCGTGACGACGGTGGCCGACCCGGCCACCCTGTTCGACGTCCTGCAGCGCGTCCGGCCGCGGCTGTTCACCTCCGTCCCCCGGATCTGGCAGCGCGTCGAACGACTCATGCGCGAGATGCTCCGCGACGGCGCCACCCCCGAGCAGGTGGCGTCCCGGTTCGGGCTCGACGGCGCGCAGTGGCTCATCACCGGGTCGGCGCCGCTCCCGGCCGCGACCCACGCGTTCTTCGCGTCGCTCGGTCTCCCCCTGCACGACCTCTGGGGCCTGAGCGAGACCGTCGCCGTCGCGACCTACACCGGGCCGGACGACGCCTACCGGGACCGGGACGGGACGGTCGGTCGCCCGCTCCCCGGCACCTCCGTCCGGCTCGCCGACGACGGCGAGATCCTGGTCCGAGGCCCCCACCTCGCCCGCGGCTACCGCGACGACCCGCGGGGGACGGCGGCGGCGTTCGTCGACGGGTGGTTCCACACCGGGGACCTCGGCGAGTGGCGGGGGGAGTTCCTCGCGATCACCGGCCGGAAGAAGGACCTCATCGTCACTGCGGGTGGCGAGAACATCTCGCCCAGCCGGGTCGAGGACGTCGTCGCGGCGTCACCCCTGGTCGACCAGGTCCTGATCATCGGCGACGGGCGGCCGTTCCTCGTCGCCCTCGTGGTTCCGGACTTCGCCGAGCTCGACCGCCACGGCCTGCACGGCGCGCCCGAACAGGTCGTCGCCGACCCGCGGACCCGCGCCCTGCTCGGGACGGCGCTCGACACCGCGAATCGGACGCTCGGCAGGGCCGAGAGGATTCGGGCCCACGCCATCCTGCCGCGGCCCTGGACCGGTGACTCCGGAGAGCTCACCCCGACGCTCAAGCTGCGCCGCGGGGCGGTCGAGCAGCGCAACCGCGCCCTGATCGACGAGCTCTACGCTCCGCGCGACAGCTCCGAGACCGCGGTGACACCGTAGGCGTGGACGACGGCGGGTGCCGAGGATCCTGGTAGATGTCGCCGCCGTCGGGGTCCGACCGGCTTTCCGGTTCTCACGGCCGTCGGGGCCGGGTACGGATCACGATCCGGACGCGACCGGTGGCACGTAGAACGACACCTTGCGGATGGTCTCGATCGTGCGCCAGGTGTTGGTGTGCCCGGCGAACAGCCGGACGACGTCTCCCGGCCCGATGACGATGGTCTCGCCGGTGCGGTGGAAGGTGACCTCCGCCTTGCCCTCGAGCACCACGAAGATCTCGTCGGTCGACGAGCCCTGGATCTCCCCGACCTCGGCGCCCCAGACGTCGACCGCCGTGCCCGCCGCGATGCCGTCCAGGTAGCGGGCACCGGTGCGGACCGTCGTCGTCTCGTCCTTCGGCTTCCAGTCGAGCTCGGCCGCGAAGGCGTTTCCCAGAAGCTGGCTCACCGTTCTCCTCACAGATGGATGGGCTCGCGTTCCGCGAGCGGTCAGTGGTCGGCGTGCGCGCCGCACGCCGCCGTGAACAGCCGCCGGGGGTTGGTGGTCAGCAGGCTCGCGGTCACCTCGCCGGGCACGCCGTGGCGCTCCAGCCGGGGGAGGAAGAACCGCGGCACGTACCCGAAGCCGTTGCCGCCGTTGCGGGTCCACATCGCCTTCGACGCCATGTCGTGGCTGAGCAGGATCCGCTCGGCGTGTCCGTCCCGGAACAGCGCGGCGACCGCCGCCGCGGTCTGCTCGGGTGCGGGCGACTGCCCCTCGCCGGCGTAGAAGAACGGCATGCCGATCATGTCGAACTCCAGCCAGACGCCGCGTTCGGCGACGGCGCGCTGGTAGTCCCGGTCCTCGCCGGAGGGGTCCATGTGGCACAGCACGACGCCCTCGGGACGGACGCCCTCCTCGTCGAGCACGATGTCGAGGACCTCGTGGGCCCGCCGCTGCCATCCCGGCAGATGGACGTACAGCGGGACGCCGAGCTCCCGCTGGGCGCGGGCGGACGCGCGCAGGTGGGTCCGCTCCGCCTCGGTGAACAGCGGGGAGACCCCGATCTCGCCGATGATCCCGGGCCGGATACCGGTGTCCCCCACGCCGTCGGAGAACTCGGCGAGGATCTCCACGACGAGGTCGTCGACGGTGGTGTGGGCCCGCCGGGCCGGGTGGAAGGCGTGCACGTACCACCCGGACCCCATGACGACGTTGAGCCCGGTCCGCTGCGCGATGTCCCGGAGTGCGCCCGGGTCGCGGCCCACGTCGCCGTTGGTGCAGTCGACGACGGTGCGGCCGCCCACGGCGACGAAGTTCGCCAGCTCCGCGACCGTGGCGTCGGGATCGTCCTGTCGGGTGTTGTCCAGGCAGCAGCGGGGGTCCTCGCGGAGCAACCACTGCATCGACGGGCCGACCGGGGTGTGGAACAGGGCGCGCTCGGCCGGGTCGTCGGGCTCGTCTCGACGGCGGGCGGACCAGTCGCTGAGCAGGTGCTCGTGGGTGAGCGTCATCCCGAGGGCGTCGACCGGAACCGGGCCGCCCACGGTCGTGACCTGCACGGTCGAGTCGTCCATCGGGTCAGCCTCTCGTTCGCGGGTCCGGGCCGGCGCCCCGTGGGGGGTACGGGGCGCCGGTCCGGGGTCAGGCGGAGACCGCCATCTCCGAGGAGACGGTGCGCATCTGTCCGACGTGCTCGATGTAGTAGGACTCCGGCACCTCCTTCTCGCTGTTGGCGATCAGCTCGGTGAAGTCCCACTTGCGCAGCAGCTTGCCGTCCCGGAAGACCGGCTGCAGCACGTTCTCGGACTCGGGGATCGAGCCCTTCGGCACCGTGGTGTACGTGCCGTTCTCGTACTTCAGCGCCAGCCTGCCCTTCTTCGACGCCTTGAACGCCGCGCCCGTCGGCGACTTGGCGATGTCTCGCCACTGGCCGTCCACGCAGGCCGCGGACGCCTTCTGGCCGAAGTTGTTGGTGTCGCGGTTCCAGTGCTGCAGCAGGCCGCCGCCCATCCCGAAGACCGCGTTCTCGGCGGAGAAGCCGCGCCGCTCGAGCTCCATGTAGACCTGCGGCAGCGAGTGGAAGTTGACCCCGTCGCCCTGCACCACCCGGACGAACGGGGGCAGCACCTTGAACCCCTTGGAATTCACCGTGTAGCCGAAGATGTCCATGAGCCAGCCGGTGGTGTCCGCGGTGACCTCGACGATGTCGCCCGAG
Source organism: Pseudonocardia xishanensis (assembly GCF_039541715.1). Classification (NCBI taxonomy): domain Bacteria; kingdom Bacillati; phylum Actinomycetota; class Actinomycetes; order Pseudonocardiales; family Pseudonocardiaceae; genus Pseudonocardia; species Pseudonocardia xishanensis. The sequence continues at coordinate 22,667 of NZ_BAABGT010000100.1, read as the reverse complement.
TCCGGCCGGATGCCGACGAGACCCGGGAAGTTCTGGACCATCTCCTTGAGCTCGCCACCGATGATGTTCTTGACGCAGTTCTCGTGGTCGTAGGTGTCGGTGAGCACGAGCGCGCAGCCCTCGGGGGCGTAGGTCTCGAGCATGTTCCGGATGGCGCCGACCTCGTCGTCCCGGCCCCAGGCGCAGAAGCCTGCGTGCTCGGCGTTCGGGCCGGAGTTGGAGACCTTGCCCGCGTTGTAGTACCGCTTCGCGGCGAGGATGCCGGGCACGGTGTCGCTCTGGTTGAAGTTCACCAGGTGCGCCAGGCCGCCGAGCGCGGCGGACTGCTGGGAGCTGACGCCCCGGGCGCCGTAGTCGTGCAGCATGTGGCGCAGGCCCGCCGACGAGTCCGCGGTGCGGTCCAACGCCTCCTTGATGACCATCTTGGACAGCCAGCTGACGGTCCCGATGGTGCTGGGGTACCAGACCGCGCGCAGCAGGGCGGTCTCGAAGAAGCTGGTGGCCCAGAAGTACTCCGGGTCGGTGTTGATCACCTGGACCACCACGTTGCGCGACGGCAGGACCGTGCCCTCGGGGACCGCCTCGATCTCGACGGGCAGGTAGCCGCCGTGGTCGTTGAGGATCCCGAGCCAGTTGTTCCGGTTGAAGTGCATGCCCTGCTCGCGGACGACGAACTCGGCCTCGTCGATGTCCTCGAGCGTGATCGGCTTCATCAGCTTCTCGCGCAGGTAGACCTGCAGCCCGACGAACATCGTCACCGGGAAGGCGCCGCCGCGGGACTCGATGTAGCTGGACACGTACTCCGTACCCTCGGGGTACAGCGGGTAGTGGCAGTGCTTGTAGTTGTCCGTGTCGATGATCAGGTTGTCGAGGTACCCCATCGATCCGCCTTCGCTTGAGTCGTTTCTAGTCGAACGGTCTTTCGAGGGATCGCATGGACTCGACCCTCCCGGCTCCCACTCGCGGTGGCCGGTTCTCTGCGTGGCTCACCCTGGTCCGAAGGCGTGCGTCAGGCCAGGGTGCGCGGCAGGCTTACACATGGTTTTAACGTTTCTACATCGCTCAGAAACGCGCCTCGGCCCGGATACTCAGCCCGAGACCGGGTCGGCGGCGAGGACCCGCCGGCGCATCGTCTGGAACAGCGGTCCCCCGGCCTCGGCGGCGGTCAGCGCCTCGACCCACTCGGGGTCGGCGAGCAGGCCGTCCCACTTCCGCTCGAGATCGGCGAGGTCGTCGAACCGCAGCGTGTAGACGAGCTCGTCCCAGGAGTGCTCGCCGATCATGGTGCGGCCCGCGCTGACCAGATCGATGCCGTGCCTGGTCAGCATCGGCACGGTGGCGGAGGCGAAGAGGTCGAGCACCGCCCCGAGCCTGCCGGGGGCCGCCACGTACTCACGGACCTCGTAGATCACGCCCGCTCCTGTTCGGCGAAGGCGGGCAGGACCTCCTGGGCCATCAGCTCCATCTGCGCGACGATCGCCTCGACGGGCTGCCCCCAGGCGATCAGGCAGGCGAGGTGGTCGACGCCCATCGCCTCCATCTCCTTGAACCGCGCGATCATCTTGTCCGCCGTACTGAGGACCGGGTCGGAGTACTCCGTCCAGAGGTTCTCGGACGAGGGCGACTCGGTCGCGGGCCGGACACGGCCCGCCTCCACGAACTCGAGCTTCTCGCCCACGTCGCGCACCTTGAGGCGGTCCTCGCGGGTCGCCGCGCCGCCGCCGGTCTGGGTGAGCGCGAGGTAGTGGTTGTACTCGCTCACCATGTCGTCGAAGAACTCGAGCGCGTCGGCCTCGGTCCGGCCGAGCCAGGTGTGCCGGTAGACCATCACCTCCCCGCGCGGCGAACCACTCTCGGCGGCCGCGGCGTTGAAGGCCTCGAGGAGCGCCTCGAGATCCCCGTGCGGCTCGAAGTTGCCCCAGTTGGGCGCCGTGAGGAGGTTGAGGCCCTGCGCGGCGACCTTCCGCACGCCGTCGACGCTCTGCGAGCCGACCCACAGGTCGGGGCCGGGCTGCGAGGCGGGCTTGGGCACGATCGTGGTGCGCGGGAACGAGAAGAAGCGGCCCTCGAAGGTCACGTCGTCCTCGACCCACACCCGCCGGATGATCTCCAGGGCCTCCTCGTAGATCTCCCGCGACTCGGCGGGGTCCACCCCGATCCGGTCCAGCTGGTAGCGGCCGCCGCCCCGCGCGACGCCGATGCCCATCCGGCCCGGCGCCAGGTGGTCTAGCATCGCCATCTCCGACGCGATCAGCAGCGGGTTGTAGCTGGGCAGCACCACCACTCCCGGCAGGATCCGCAGCCGCGTGGTGCGGGCCGCCGCGAGCGCGGCGAAGGACAGCGAGCTGGGGTTCGCGACGTAGTTCTGGAACACGTTCTCGTTGATCGCGACGCCCTCGAACCCCAAGCGCTCGGCGGTGTCGACGATCGTGAGCATGTCCTGCAGGAGCTCACCCCAGGGCCGGTCCATGTCCGGGTAGAAGAAGGGCGTCGTCACCCAGAACTTCAGCGCCATGTCGGCTCTCCTCGCCCGCTCGTCGGAATATAAACGTTTCTATCCACCATAGCGATCCGGCCTCCGGGCGCCAAGGGGCACCGTGTTTCCATCAAGTGACCTCAGAAGAGGTGGTTCTTGCCACCGAAGACCTCACTGACCGAGTCGTCGGTGAAGATCCGGCGGATGGAGTCGGCGAGCAGCGGGGCGCAGGACACCACGTCGATCGTGTCCGGGGCGCCGGGCCGCAACGGGATCGTGTCGGTCACCACGATCCGCTCGAACGGCGACGCGGCCAGGTTCTCGTAGGCCCGGCCGCTGAACACCGGGTGGGTGGCGGCGGCGAACACCCGCCGCGCGCCCGCCCTGACGACCGCCTCCCCCGCGGCGCGCAGCGTGCCCGCGGTATCGATGATGTCGTCGACGATGATCGCGGTCTTGCCGCGCACGTCCCCGATCACGTGTCCGATCTCCGCGACCTGCTGGGCGGGCCGCTCCTTGTCCAGGATGGCCAGACCGGCCCCCATCCGGGTCGCGAACTGCTTGTTCAGCTTGACCCGGCCCGCGTCCGGCGCGACCACCACGAGATCGTCGTCCAGGTCCGCGAAGTGGTCGGCGAGCATCATCAGCGCGGTCATGTGATCCACCGGGATGCCGAAGAACCCCTGCAGCTGGCCGGCGTGCAGGTCCATGGTCAGTACCCGGTCCACCCAGACCGCCTCGAGCGTGCGGGCGACCATCCGGGCCGAGATCGGCTCTCGCGGCGCGGACTTCTTGTCCTGCCGCGAGTAGCCGTACCAGGGGGATACCGCGATCACCCGGTGCGCACTCGCGCCGACCGCCGCGTCGATCATGACCAGCAGCTCGAGCAACGCGTCGTTGGCGTTGAGCCCGGCCGCGGGATTGGCGCACATCGGTTGGACGAGGAAGACGTCCGCACCGCGGATCGACTCGTCGAACCGGCAGTACATCTCGTCGTTGGAGAAGGTCTTGAGCGTGATCGGGCCGAGGTCGACCCCGAGCTGCCCGGCGATCTGCCCGGCCAGCACCGGGTTCGCCCGGCCGGAGAACAGCATCAGCTGCTTGTCGTAGCCTCGCCTCAGCGACGCCGTCATGAGTCCACCCTTCGTGGGGAATCCTCGGCCGGGACCGTCAGCCCGGTGCCGTCGCGCGGTCGATCGCCGCGGCGCGCGGCATGCCGGCCCGCGCTCCGACCGTGCCGACGGACAACGAGGCCGCCGCGACACCGCGCGCCGCGGCCTCGGGCATCGAGGCGCCTGCGGCCAGCGCCGCCGCGAGCACCCCGTTGAAGGTGTCTCCCGCGCCCGTCGTGTCCCGAACATCCGCGGGCGGGGCGGGCAGGTGCATCGGCCCCTGGTCGGGGTCGACGAGCAGCACCCCCTCGCCGCCGAGCGTCACCACGACCGGAGCGCCGGTCCGGTCGGCCACCGCGGTCGCCATCTCCGCCGTCTCCGCACCGTTCGCACCCGCCTCGACCAGCGCGTACAGGTCCCCCAGCTCGGAACGGTTCGGCGTGACGACCGGACCGAGCCCCAGCAGGTCCACCACCCCGGCGGCCACCGGCGCCGGGTTGAGCACGCACGCCAGCCCGTGCGCCGCCGCCGTCTCCACCGCGGCGGCCACCGCCTCGGGCGAGATCTCGGTGCTGACCAGCACGCAGCCTGCCCAGTCCGCGGAGCGCGCCACGGCGGTACGCACCGCCGCCGGGTCCACGGCGGCGTTGGCCCCCGCCCCGACCGCGATCTGGTTCTCCCCCCGGCCGTCGACGACGATCAGCGCGACCCCGGTGGCGACGCCGTCGAGCACCGCCACGTCCGTGACGTCGATCCCCTCCGCCCGCAGCTCCGCCAGGGCACCGCTTCCGGTGTCGTCCGCGCCGACGGCACCGCAGTAGCGGACCTCGGCGCCTGCCCGGGCCGCGGCGACCGCCGCGTTGGCCCCCTTCCCGCCGCCGTGCCGCTCGACGCCGGGACCCACCACGGTCTCCCCCGGCCCCGGCAGCCGGTCGGCCTGCACCACGAGGTCGACGTTGACCGCGCCGACCACCACGACCCCGGGCGTCATGTCCGGGACCTCGGCGGGCACACCGAGTCCCGCACCTGGAGGGTGGCGGGCAGCTCGCCGATCGCGCCGGACTCGTCGTTCTCCAGCAGGTCGAACAGGGCCGACGCCGCCCGGAAGCCCATGTCGTGCGCGGGCTGGCGGACGGTGGTCAGCCGCGGCGTGAGCAGAGCGGAGACCGGGAGGTCGTCGAAACCGACGATGCTCACGTCCTCCGGGATCCGGAGCCCGGCCTCGCGGCAGTGCTCCATCGCCCCGATCGCCATCAGGTCGTTCATGCAGACCAACGCCGTCGGCCGCGGCTCGGCGGCGAGGGCCTGCGCCGCGAGCGCACGCCCGGACGCCTGCCGGTAGTCCCCGGGGAACACCGGTACCGAGTCCGGGTCGAGCCCGGCCCAGGCGAACGCCTCCCGGTACCCGGCCAGCCGCTGCTGGGCCGTCCACAGGCTGGGCGGCCCGCCGATGACGGCGACCCTCCGGTGCCCGTGCTCCATCACCAGCGACGCGGCCTCCCGGGCGCCCTTGCGCGCCGCGCACACCACGGCGGGCAGGTCCAGTCCCGGGATCTGCTCGTCGACCAGCACGACCGGCCCGGAGCGCGCCAGCTCGTAGATCGACGCCGGCATGGACCCGGTCCCGGACAGGTAGATCACACCGTCGATCCGCTGGCTGCGCAGGAGCTTCGCCTGCTTCTCCTCCGGCTCCTCGGACGCGTCCGGCACCACCAGGACCACCAGGACGTCCCGCTCGGAGGCCGCCCGCTGCACACCCTCGGTGACCATCGCGAAGAACTGGTTGGTCAGCTCCGGCACGATCATCCCGATGGTGGAGGCGCTGCGCCGCTTGAGGTTCCGCGCGGACTCGTTGGGCGAGTACTCCAGGACGCGCACCGCGTCGAGCACCCGGTTGCGCCGTTCCGGGGCGACCGGCCCGGAGTCGTTGAGCACGTAGCTCACCGTGCTCACCGACACCCGGGCGTGCTCCGCCACGTCCTTCATGGTCGGCCGCCTGCGCCTGCGGTCGGACTGCGTCACGTCACGTCGCCTTCGAGCTCTCAGGGGCTGTCACTGACCTCGGGGGCCGCCTGCGGCCCACGACAGTATCGACGTCCACAGTGCCGCATAGTGCGGCCACTCCACGAACTCCGGCGGGGCCCAGTGCGGAGCGAGGTCGGAGGTGAAGGCCACGCTGCGCCCCCGGCCGTAGTCCCCCACCACCAGCAGCGGGTCGTCGCCGGTCCGCGCGACCACCGTCGCGCCCGCCTTGGGGAAGGTCCGGTTGTAGCCCAGCAGCATCGGCCATTCGGCAGGCGTGCCGCCCAGCACGGGGTGCGCCGGGTCGCAGACGTCAACCTTGAGCCCGTCGGACATCTCCACGCGGTCGTCGGTCGGCATCAGGTCCACCGGCAGGACGCCCGCGAGCGGGCTCATCCCGTAGCGCGCCTTGCCGTCGATGCCGGTGAACGACAGGTACCCGCCGATCATCACCAACCCGCCGCCGCGACCCACGAAGTCCGCGACCAGGGAGAGCTTGTTGGGCGACTTCTCCGAGCGCAGGAAGGTCTCGTCCGGCAGCAGGAACGAGTTGGAGCCGATGTCGGAGATGACGACGACGTCGAACGAGTCGAGCGCCTCCGCCGACTTCGGGAACGACGAGGAGATCTCGTGCCCGCGCACGTAGGTCACCTCGTGGCCCGCCGCTCGCACGCAGTCCAGGAAGACGCCTGCGCCCTCCTCGTACTCGGTGGAGTGGAACTGGTCGAAGCCCTTCATGTGGATCGTGTGCTTGATCCAGGACTCGCCAGCGACCAGGACGCGCAGCGGGGGGGAGCTCAGGTTGTCGGGCACGTGCCCTCCTCTCGTTCTACGAAGACTATAAACGATTCTTGTTTCCGGCTGATGTCGTCCGAGACCTCGATCTCACGCCTGGGTGGCCGAGGCCGCCAGCAGGTCGCGGCCGAGCGCGTACGCCTCCCGGATGTCCGTCCCCTCGTACCGGGCGGCGGCGAGCTCGACGATGGCCGGGCTGGCGTTCACCGCGACCGTGTGGCGCAGTCGGGCGAACAACGCGAGGTCCGACCGGGAGTCCCCGTACGCGACGCAGTCCTCCCACGCGATGCCGTGCCGGGCCAGCACCGCGTCGGTGATCTCGACCTTGGCCGCGGCCGAGAGGGTGGCACCGGGGCGCAGGGGCCGACCGAGCTCCAGGTCCGTGCCGTAGGTCCCGTGCGCGCCCCAGCCCTCGAGTCTGCGCACGAAGAACAGCGGGGACTGCGACACCACGATCGCGATCTCCCCCCGCGCCCGGATGTCGGCGAAGGTGTCGGCGATGCCCGCCATCCAGGGCGCGCCGGCGAAGGCGGCGTCCACCTCCTCCGCGGAGGCGTCGCCGCATACGTCGAGCAGGGTCTGCCAGAACTCGTCGTCGGTGATGTCGCCCGCCATCCAGCGGGCTTCGATCGCATGGCCGGCCGCGGCGTCGCCGAAGTGCCGGGTGAGCTCGAGCGTGGCGGCACCGCGCAGGAGGGTGCCGTCCATGTCGAAGACGTGCAGGCGGGGCAAGACGAGGAGTCCGTTCTCGGGGCGGTCGGGCGGGAGTCTCGGGGTCCGCTCGGCGCCGAGACCCGGATGCTCGCCCGGAGGAAACGTTTCTAGTGGCGCACGGCACTCCGGTGTCCGCCGCTCAGCCACACGGTACGACCCTAGCCACGCGCGAGCACGCCAGGCAAGGAATCGAACGTTTCCATCGTGTTGAGCACGCGCCCGGCTGCGGACCGTCGGACTCACCGCCCGGTCCGTGCAGGGCCCACTTGCGGGTCAGCTCGGCACGGCTCGTCCCGAGCTCCGGTGTCACGCCGACACGGGGGTCGGGACCGACCGGCAGATCTCCTCGGCCCGTTCCGGGGCGAGCCGGCGTTGGAGCGTGTCGATCGCGGCCACCGCCTCGTCGAGCGCGGCGCACCCGGGCGACGTCCGCGGGGGTCGGCGAGAAACCCGGGTTCCGCGCGCGCTGCCGGGCCATCGCGCCGGTGCTGAGGCTGTCCCACACCCAGCGGACGTCGGCGCCCCACGGTGTCCGCGTGCCGGCAGCCGGAGACCGGCGGGAACGAGCGCCCTCCCCACCCTGCCGGCCCACCCCGACGGCGCGGACGCGCGCCGGGCCGCCGACCTGGGCGTCCGGTCCGAGCGGCTGCTCGTCGAATCCGACCAGGCGGGCATGCGCGCCATCGCCGAGCTCGCGGGCTCGGACAGGTTCCGCGCCCACATCGACGCGACCTTCCCGCTCGCCGAGGCCGCGAAGGCCCACGCCCTCGGCGGGACCGGCCGCACCAGGGACAGGATCCTCCTGCTGGTGCGCTGACCCGTCAGGCGGACGGCGGGACGCGGTCCAGCACGTACGAGCCGGGCGCGGGCTCCAGGGGCGGATGGTCGGCGTCCCCGGGCGCGGTGGGGGCGGGCCGTTCGGCGCCCGACCGCTCCACGATCCAGTCCGCCCACGGCTCCCACCACGTCCCCGTGCGCCGCTCGGCGGTGTCTCGCCAGTGCTCGGGGCCGTTCGCGGGGTCGCCCCCGATGAAGTAGCTCGCCTTCGGGTTGCCGGGCGGGTTGACCAGGCTGGCGATGTGGCCCGCGTTGCTCAGCACGTAGGTGCTCGGCCCGCTGACCAGCTCGGTCGTCCGGTAGCAGCCGGTCCAGGGCGTGAGGTGGTCGTTCAGCGCCCCGACGACGAACACCGGCGCGGTGATCTTGCCGAGATCGATCGACGTCCCGAGCACCTCGACCCGCCCCTCGGCGAGGGTGTTGGACCGGAAGATGTCGAGGAACTGGGAGTGCAGCGCCGCGGGAAGGTTCGTGCCGTCTGCGTTCCAGGCCAGGATGTCGAAGACCGGGGGCCGCTCGCCCATCAGCCAGTTGTTGACGACGTAGTTGAAGACCAGGTCGTCCGGCCGCATCCAGCTGAACATCGTGGAGAGCGAGCGCGCGGTGATCACCCCCTCGCGCTTCGAGCTCGCCCGCGCCATCTCCAGGGCCTGCCGGGCGGAGAAGGCGCCGATCGGCGCCCGGACACCGAAGTCCAGCAGCGTGACGCCGTAGGACGCCGAGTGGATGAGGTGGTCACCCTTCGCGGCGAGGTGCCCCAGCACGGTCGACTGGAGGATGCCGCCCGCGCAGAAGCCGAGGGTGTTCACGTCCTCGACGCCCGCCACGTCCTTCACGACCCGACAGCCGCTGAGGATCCGCCCCGCGTAGGTGTCCATGTCCCACTCCGCCTGCGCGGCGGTGGGGTTGCGCCAGCTGAGCATGTAGACGCGCAGACCGCGGCTCACCGCGTACTCCACGAAGCTGCGCCCGGGCCGCAGGTCCAGGAAGTAGAACCGGCCGATGGGCGGCGGGATGACCAGCAGCGGCCGTTCCCGCACGGCCGGGGTGCTCGGCCGGTACTCGATGATCTCGGCCACCTCGTCGCGGTGGATGACGTGACCGGGTGAGAGGGCCAGGTCCTCGCCGACCGTGTAGGCGGTGCGGTCGGTCTGCGAGGGCAGCCCGCCGTTGTGCCGGACGTCGTGCGCGAACTGGCGGGCGCCCCGCACGAGGCTCCCCCCGGCGGTGTCGAAGGCGCGCTTCAGCGCCGCGGGGTTCGTCGGCAGCTGGTTCGTCGGTGACAACGCGCTGGTCAGGGCCGTCACCGCGAACCGGGCCCGCTCGACGTCGTGCCAGTCCGCCGAGCTCTTCTCGTACTCGTCGACCAGCCGGCCCAGCTCGCTGCCCAGGGCGAGGTAGCTCTGGCTCAGCCGACGGAAGACGGGGTTCTGCGACCACGCCGGGTCGGCGAAGCGCTTGTCCTTCGGGTGGGGGGTGTGCTCGTCCGTCCCGCGGACGATCGAGGCCAGGTCCCGGACGAGCCGCCCGGCCCCCCGCGTGACGGGCCCGGGCTGGGCGAAGGCGGTCGCGGCCCCCTTGAGCAGGCCGACGGCGGACGGGATGCCGACGGCCTCACCGCCCTCGACCACACCGAGCGCATCGGTCTCGTCCGCGGTGACCTGCTCGGACCCCGCCGCGGGACGTGCGGCCGAGGGCTTCTCGCCTGCACGTCCGGGCACCACCGTGGTCATGTCGCTCCTCCACTTCGCCTGACGCGCGGACCGGGACGGGTCAGGAGGCGGTGCGGACCACCGACCTCGCCGCGACGAAATCCCGGAACACCGGATAGATCTCGGACTCCCATCGGCGGCCCGCGAAGACCCCGTAGTGCCCCGCACCCTGCTGCAGATGGTGGCGGTGGTCCGCCTCGTCGATCCCGGTGCAGAGCCCGTGGGCCGCCTCGGTCTGCCCGGGCGAGCACATGTCGTCCTCGGCTCCCTCGACGGTGAGCAGTGCGGTCCTGCCGATCACGGACGGATCGACCCGCTGCCCGCGCCAGCGGAACTCCCCGCGCGGGAGGTCGTGCTCCATGAAGACGTGCTGCAGCGTCTCCAGGTAGAACTCCGCGGGCACGTCCATGACCGCGCCGTACTCGTCGTAGAAGTCCTTGATGCGGTCGGCGGTCACCGCGTCCCCGGCGACGAGCGCGCGGTAGCGCCCGACGTGGGAACCCACGTGCCTGCGGGGGTTCATCGACATGAACGCGGTCAGCTGGGCCAGGCCGGGGTAGACGCGCCGCCCCGCTCCGGGGTACCGACGGGGCACCCGCGAGACGAGGAACCGCTCGTAGAAGGACAGCGGTCGGCGGTCCGCCATCGCGTTGATCCTGTTCGGGTTCACCCGTGTGTCGATCGGGCCCGCCATCAGCGTGACGCTGCGGGGCTGCGCGGGGTCGTCCGCGGCCGCGAGCACGGCGACGGCCGCGAGCACCAGGGGCGCGGGCTGGCACACCGCCATGGCGTGGTGGTCCGGACCGAGGTGGCGCATGGCGGCCAGCACGTGGTCGACGTACTCGTCCAGCCCGAAGCGGCCCTCCTCGACCGGGATGTCCCGGGCATTGTGCCAGTCCAGGACGTAGACGTCGTGATCGGTGAGCAGCGTACGGACGGTCGGGCGCAGCAGCGTGGCGAAGTGCCCCGAGATCGGCCCCACCAGCAGCACCGGCGTCCGCCCGGTCACCCCGGGCGTGGCGAAGTGCAGCAGCGTGGCGAAGGGCGTGGCCAGCACCGGACGGATGTCGACCGGGACGGCCTCACCGCCGACGGTGACCGACTCGATCCCCCAGTCGGGGCGGACGTGGGTGGGTCGGGCACCGGCGACGATCTCGCTGACCGCCCTGAGCCTGCGGGTCCCGGCCAGCTCCGCGACGGGCGCGGGCAGTCCGGACAGGGTGCGGTGCAGGATCTCCGACGAGATCCGGGCGGGCTCCGTCAGCCGTCGGTGCCACTCGTATGCGGGGTAGAGCATCGGCCCGACCTCCGTTCGGTGTGGCGTGCGTCTCGATCACGGTAGCCGACGGTGGTGACGTGGACCACTTCTGGGTGACGCCGCCGCGGCATCCGTGTGGCGGGTCAGCGGGGGGCGACGCCGACGGACCAGGTGACCCCGAAGCCGTCGGTCAGCATGCCGAAGCCGGGGCTCCACGCCGACGCCGCCAGCGGCTCCACGATCGATGCACCCACCGACAGCTTGTCCCAGTAGGCCTGCACCTCCGCCGTGGTCTCGCCCTGCACCGAGACGAAGAACGGCGACGTGGTGATCGTCGTGCCGTTCTCACGGTGGGTCCTGCCGCCCGCATCGGCGGAACCACCGGTCTCTCCAGGGATGTCGTAGGCCATCACGTGGAAGCCGTCGACGGACAGCACCTGACCGAACACGACACCGTCGGCACCGGGAAGGTCCTTCGGCATACCGAAGTCGACGTAGGTGTGGACGGTCAGCTCGCCGCCGAAGACCGTCCGATAGAACTCCAGCGCCGCCCGGGCGTCGCCGCGGAAGTTCAGGTGCGGAGTGGTCGAGAGGCTCATGTCGTGGCTCCTTGGATCGGGTTCCCGCTGGCAGGAACCACTCTCCCAGCCGTATAGGACAGTTCTGGTCCTCGACTCGACCTAATCTGACGGTATGCCGAGCCCCACCTCTCGCCTGCTCACCCTGCTCTCGCTCCTGCAGACCCGCCGCGACTGGCCGGGCACGCTGCTGGCGGAGCGGCTGGGCATCAGCCACCGCACGGTGCGCCGCGACGTCGACCGGCTGCGCGAGCTGGGATACAGCATCCAGGCCACGATGGGCCCGGACGGCGGCTACCGCCTGGACGCGGGCAGCGAGCTGCCGCCACTGCTGTTCGACGACGACCAGGTCGTCGCCCTCACCGTCGCCCTGCAGGCCGCCACCCTCACCGGAGCAGGCATCGAGGAGGCGGCACTGCGCGCCCTGACCACGGTCCGCCAGGTCATGCCGACCCGCCTCCGCCACCGCCTCGACGCACTGCAGTTCTCGACGATCCCCCGCCCCGGAGCCGCACCACCGACCTCCGTGGCACCGGAGGTGCTGATCGCCCTGTCCGGTGTGGTGCGTGCCCGCGAGGTCCTGCGGTTCGACTACGCCGCCCGACGCCCGGACGCCGTCGACCGTCGGCGACGGGTCGAGCCGCACCACCTCGTCACCACCGGCGGCCGCTGGTACCTCCTCGCCTGGGACCTCGACCACGACGACTGGCGGATCTTCCGCGCCGACCGCGTCACCCCCCACACCCCGACGGGCCCCCGCTTCACCCCTCGCGAGATCCCGGGTGGTGACGCCCGCGAGTACGTCTCGGCGCGGTTCACGGGATCCGTCCGGAACGACAGCCTGCCCTGCACGGGCACGGTGATCCTGCACCTGCCCGTCTCGGCGGTGTTGCCGTTCGCGGGCGACGGCACCGCCGAGGACGCAGGCCCCGACCGCTGCCGCTACACCGCCGGGTCCTGGTCCTGGATCGCGCTGGCCGCCTCGCTCAACCGCTTCGACACCACCATCGACGTCATCGACCCTCCGCACCTGCGCGAGGCCTTCGCCGAGCTCGCCACCCGCAACGCCGCCACCGCCGCCTCCGCCGCCCACTGACGCGGATCGGGCCGTCCGGCGCCGAGCCTGCGTTCGGACGTCACGCACGTCGAACTGCGCACCTCACGGGTGAGCGCGTCCGGTCACCCGCAGACCCGCCACATCGGGCGGCCGGGCGACGATGAGTTCCGCCTTCCCCGCGCGTCTGCACTACGAGTCTGCACTACTGAGAGCCCGCGAACCAGCCGAGGAGAAGCCACCATGACCACCACCGCTGCCGGCCGGTACGTCGACGTCAACGGCATCGGTCTCTACGTCGAGACCCACGGCTCCGGACGACCGCTGGTCCTGCTGCACGGCGGGCTCATGTCCGGCGAGATGTTCGCGCCGATCCTGCCCGCGCTGACCGAGACCCGGCAGGTCATCACCGTCGACCTGCAAGGACACGGCCGCACCGCCGACATCGACCGCCCCCTCTCGCCTGCCACGATGGCCGCCGACGTCGCCGCGCTCATCGAGCACCTCGGGCTCGACCGACCGGACCTCGTCGGCTACTCCCTCGGCGGCGGCGTCGCCCTGCACGTCGCCGCACAGCACCCGGCCCTGATCGGACGCCTGGTACTCACCTCGGTCTACATCCGCTCCGACGCGCTCGACCCCGCGATCGCGGCCCAGCAGTCCCAGGTCAACGGCGCCGCGGCCGAGTTCATGATCGGGACGCCGCCGCACGAGCTCTACCAGCGGGTCGCCCCGCGCCCGGAGGACTTCCCCCGTCTCCTGGACAAGCTGGGCGGCTGGATGGCCGACGAGTTCGACTACACCGACGAGATCCGAGGCCTCCGGATGCCGACGCTGATCATGGCCGCGGACGCGGACATGGCACCGGTCCGCCACTTCGCCGACGTGTTCGCCCTCCTCGACGGCGGGCTGCGCGACGGCGGCTGGGACGGCAGCGGACGGCCGGACGGTGGACACGCACTGGCGATCCTGCCCGGCCGCACGCACTACGACATCACGGACTCCCCACTGTTCGCCGCATCCGTGCTCGACTTCCTCACCGAAACGCACCCAGCGGAGGTGTCGTGAGCCGGCTCCTTCAATGCAGCATGATCTTCAGCCCGATGACGATCCCGCCGAGCGCCGCGCTGCACAGACCCCATCCCACGGCCCCGAACCGTGACGCCCCGGCCCGCCGGGCCGCCGCATGCCCGAAACCGCCGAGCATGACGGTGCTGAGACCGAGCGCGCTGAACACCGCCAGGGCGAGCCGCCCGGTGAGCAGAGCGAGGACCACGAGGACCACCAGCGGGGTCAGCCCCGCCTCGACGACCGGGAACCCGCGGCGCAGCGCCGCCAGCACCTGCCGACGCCGACCGGCCGTGTGAACGGCGGCGGCGAGAATCTCCGCGTACCGCTCGGCGGCCCAGTAGACCGCGACGGTCACCACCACGGTGACGACGACCTCGCCGAGGTCCGCGTGCGCGCTGCCGACCGCGATCCCGGCGGCGCCGATGACCGTGCCGTAGATGCACTGGGCGAGGTCGTGCTCGGTCCGCCACCGGTGACGGCTCAAGACGGTCCGTCGTACCATCCCCCGGACCCGACCCGGCGCCGCCGTGGGCTCGGATCGGGCCGCGTCACGTCCCCCGAGTTGCGCCATCGCCCGACTCTCGTCCACCGCGCCTCGCGGACCGTCACCTCTCACGGGTGAGTCGGGCGACGGCCGCTCGTCCCACGCTGTCGGGAGGCCGCTCTGCGCGCCGGCGACATCCGGCTGGGTCAGCCTTTCGTCTCTCACCCGGGCTCGGGGCGTCATCCACCCAGGGCGTCGGCCCGCCCCCGCCCGATGTCGACGGCGTCCAGGACCGCCCGTGCGGCCTCGTCCAGCCCGATCGCCGCGGCACCACAGGCGAGCTGCAGGTGCTCAGCGGAGGTCGCACCGACGACGACGGTCGTCACGGCCGGTCGACCGAGCAGCCACACGATCGCCGCCTGGGACGCGGGCAGGCCGATGGACGCCGCGGCGGCCTCGAAGCGTCCGGCGGCCTCGATCTCGTCGTCGGAGAAGCCGCTCCCGCCCCACCGGGCGTGCCCGGCCCAGCGTCGTTCGGCTGCCGCGCGGCCTGCGAGAAGTCCCATGCCCAGCGGGCTGTACGCCGCCAGCCCCATCCTCGCCCGTTGCAGCACGGGGACGAGATCGTGCTCGACGGAGCGGTCCGCGAGGTTGTAGTGCGGTTGATGGACGACCGGCGCGTGCGCCCCGAGGGCTGCCGCGGTCGCCACCACCTCGGCGGTCTGCTCCCCGGTGTAGTTGGAGACGCCCCAGCACCCGATGTCACCGCGATCGACGAGGTCGCTGAACACCGACACGGTCTCCTCGAGCGGTGTCCGCGGGTCCGGCAGGTGGGCGTAGTAGAGGTCGATCCGCTCGCGGCCCAGGCGGCGGCGACTGAGGGCCAGCTGCTCCTCGACGTGCTCGCGTGTCAGCAGACCCCGCCACTCGCTCGCGGGGCGGCCTTCCCCGAGCGGCTCCCCGACCTTGCTCGCCACCACGACCTCGTCGCCCGCTCCGCGCAGGGCGCGGCCCAGGAGCTCCTCCGACGAGGCCCGGTCCTGCCAGCGCGGGACGCCGGGCCAGGCGTACCCCGGCTGGTTCCCGTAGGAGTTGGCGGTGTCGAAGTAGGTCACGCCGAGGTCGCGCGCCAGCCCCACGAGGGCTGCCACCTCCGCCTCCCGTGGTGAGAGCCCGAATGTGGCGGTCCCGAGCGCGACGCGGGACACCTCGACCTGCGAAGCGCCCACGGTGGCGTACTCCACGACTGGTCCCTCCCTGGTCCACGGACGGACGACACACCGCACGACGCCACCCCGCGGCGCGTCCGCCTCCCCAGGTTCCGCCCCTCGGGCGGCCGCCGCCCAGACCCCCGTTCCGCCCAGCGAACCGGAGGCGCGGAGTTCCCCGCGCGTTCCCCTGAGCGGACCGGCGCGCGTCCCCCGGGCCGGGCCGTCTTCCTACGCTCGCCTGACGAGCCCCCGAGGAGGAGCACACATGAGTTCGCCATCGCCCTTCGTCACCAGCGACGGCCTGACCGACCAGTCGGCCAGCCGGTCGGTGGTGGTCGACGGCACGCCGATGCACTACCACGACATCGGCGAGGGCGAGCCGATCCTGTTCCTGCACAGCTACGGTCCGGGGTCGAACGCCTGGATCACGTGGCACAAGGTCGTCCCGTACTTCGCCGCGCGCTACCGCTGCATCCTCATGGACCTGGTGAACTACGGGGAGAGCGGGCCACGCGTCTTCTCCGAGCAGATCCACGGGCTGCACGCCCGGCAGGCCAAGGGGCTGCTCGACGCGATCGGGATCGACCACGTCGACGTCGTCGGCAACTCCCAGGGTGGTCAGACGGCGTTCGCCTTCGCCTACACCTATCCCGAGCGGACGAGGAGGCTCGTGTGGGGCGCGGGTCACGTCGGCACCAACCGCGGCTACCGCAACGAGTACCTGATGGCGATCGAGCCCGAGGAGGGCCTGCGCGCCACCCTCGAGGTGATCGAGGACCCGAGCACGAGGAACTTCGAGCGCTACCTCACGGTGCACATCGACGACCCGGCCCTGGTGACCCCGGAGCTCGTCGAGTACGTGCGGAGCACCTACCTGGCACGCCCGGACATTCTGGAAGCGTCCGGCAGGAGCTTCTCGACGCCGCACGACCACGCCCCCGAGATGGCCGAGCTCGAGGCCGAGACCCTGATCATCTGGGGCCGCAACGACCGGATGTGCACGTTCGAGATCGGGATCAACGCGCTCAACCTGACACGCAACTCGCGCCTCGTCGTCCTGCGCGACACCGGGCACTGGGTCCCGTTCGAGAAGCCGGCCGAGTACGCCGCGCACGTGCTGTCGTTCCTCGACGGCTACCCGCAGAAGCCGACCGCCTGCTGACCCCACGACCGAGTCCGTCACCCCTGTGAGCACGAGGAGTCCGATGACTGCGATGACGACCACCGGCGCCGAGGAGCTCGGCGCACCCCCCGGCAGGCTCGTACCCGCCGGCGACTACGAGCTGTTCGTCTCCGAGGTCGGCGAGGGCGGTCGCCCCACCGTCTTCCTGCACGGCGGCGGCCCCGGCTGCACGTCGTGGACCGATTTCGGGGTCGCCGTCCCCTACTTCGACGACCGCCGGTGCGTGCTGGTCGACCTGCTGAACTTCGGCTACTCGAGCGCTGCGGAGTACCCGGCTGACAAGTGGCGTTCCACGCGAAGCACGTCGCCGCCGCGCTGGAGAACCTCGGGATCGAGAACGCGGACTTCGTCTGCAACTCGCAGGGCGGTTCGGTGGCGCTCGTGCTGGCGGCGAACTACTCGCACCTCGTACGCAAGGTCGTGCTGAGCGGCAGCGAGCCGCTCTTCCGCGGGCGCGGAGCGCTCACCCCCGAGCTCGGCGACCTCATCGCGCAGCTGGTCACCGACTTCACCGAGGGTGAGGGCCCGACCCGGGAGAAGATCCGCCAGATCATGATCAAGCTGGAGTACTGGGACCCGGCCGCGGTGAACGAGACGACGCTCGACCTGCGGTGGCACTACCTGCAGCAGCCCGGCCCGGCGTCGACCTGGGCGAGCGGCAGCGTCCGGGCGGGCGATCCCGAGGACCTCGAGACGCTCCTCGCCGAGGTCAAGCGCCGCGTGCTCGTGCTGTGGGGTCGCTACGACGTCTTCGCCACGCCGGCCTACGCGTTGTCCATCGCGGACGCCGTCCCCTACGGCGACGTCTTCCTCATGGACCAGGGCGGCCACCACATGGAGGAGGAGCGCCCGCAGGACTTCGCCGCCATCGTGAAGACCTGGCTCGACCTCCCGGCCGACACCAACCGGTAGTCCGACGCCCGGCAGCCCGACACCGTCCCGCCTGCACCGCTCCCCGGTGCAGGCGGGACGTGTGCGTTCGAACGACCCGGCCGGTGCCTCAGCCCGTCGGGGATCTCATGGTGTCGGCGGCCTCGGAGTCGAGAATGCGAGCGGCGGCGAGCGCCCCGAGGAACGCGAACACCGCGGTGGCGAGGTAGGCCAGGCGGAAGCCGCCGCTCGCGAGCGACGTCATGAGGATCGTCGCGGCGGCGACCCCGATCGCGGTGGCGACCTGCCGGTTGACGTTGAGAATGGTGGACGCCGACCCCATGTGCTCCGGACCGACCTGGGCGAACATCGATGCCTGCAAGGCGACCATCGCGCTGCCGTTGGTGAGACCGGCGAGGAACATCAGCCCGCACAGCACCCACACCGGGGTCGAGCCCCCGAACAGCGCCAGGCAGAGGCAGACCGCGCCCAACAGGCCGAGACCGACGACGGACATCAGCCGCGGACCGAACACGTGATAGCGCCGTCCCACCGTCTGGGACGAGATGACCACCCCGACGGGGACCAGCGACATCACCAGGCCGGCCTGCAACGGGGAGGAGCCTGCCCTCTCCTGGAGGAAGATCGGCGTGATGAACAGGATCCCGCCGAGGAAGGTGGCCGTCTGGAACGCGGTGGAGATGTTGGTCTGCCGGAACAGCCGGCCGCTGAGCAGCCGCAGGTCGAGCAGCGGCGCGCTGCTCCGCAGCTGCACCACCACCGAGACGGCCAGGGCCGCAGGACCGAGGACGGCGAGCACGAGGACGGCGGGTGAGGCCCAGCCCCACTCGGGTCCCTGCGTGAGGGTCAGCAGCACCGCCGCGAGCCCGACCCCGGCGAGCAGGTAGCCCCGCAGCTCGAAGCGACCCGGGCGGCCCGGCGGGTCGCGCGGCAGACCGAGGGCGATCAGCGCCATCGTGGCCAGGCCGACGGGGATGTTGACCAGGAACGCCCAACGCCACGAGAGGTGCTCGACCAGGAACCCGCCCAGCGGCGGGGCGAGGGCGGGCCCGACCGCGATGGGCAGCAGCAGCGTGCGGACGAGCCGCGCGCGCTGCTCGGGCGGGTAGATGCGGTACAGCATCGAGGTCGCGACCGTCATGACCAGCCCGCCCGCGGCGCCCTGGACGCTGCGCAGGCCGATGAGCTCGGGCAGGTTCTGGGCGACCCCGCACAGCCCGCTCGCCACGGTGAACGCCCCGAGGGAGGCCTGGAACACCCGCCGGTCGCCGAACCGCGTCGCGAGCCACCCCGACGCCGGCATGGCGATCGCCAGCGCCAGCACGTAGGCGAGGACGGTCCACTGCACCGCGGAGAGCCGACTGTCCAGTTCGACCGTCAGCGTCGGCAACATGATGTTGACGACGTGCGTGTCCAGCGCGGCCATGAGCAGGCTGGCCACGTAGGCGACGGCGACCGCCGCCCGGGCGGAGACCCGGCGTCGCCGGAGAGCGTCGATGGTCCTGGCGATCACCACCCCCGTAGATTTCGGACCTCGTCCGAGGGGGTCAACGCGCACGGTTCGCTCACCGGAACCGGCGATCCGGACAGCGGTGCGGACCGCTGAGCGGACCGGCCCGGCGGACGCGAAGGGCCCGAGTCCCTAGCGTCACGCCCGCGGCACACCGCCCGCCCGGCCCCGAGGAGCGCCCTCATGACGACCACGACGATCGCCGAGTCCCTGGGTGCGCCCGCCGGACGACTGGTCGCCGCCGGCGGGCACAAGCTGCACGTGGCCGAGATCGGCGAGGGCGGTCGCCCCACCGTCTTCCTGCACGGCGGCGGCCCGGGGTGCACCTCGTGGACCGACTACTGGCCGACCATCCCGTACTTCGCGGCCGACCGGCGCTGCGTCCTGGTCGACATGCTCAACTACGGCTACTCCGACGCGGTGCCGTCGATGGCGAAGAGCTGGACCTTCCAGGGCGACCATGTCGCGCTGGCACTGCAGGAGCTCGGCATCGGGTCGGCGGACTTCGTCTGCAACTCCGTCGGGGGCTCCGCCGCGCTCGCGCTCGCGGCGCGACACCCGGAGCTCGTGCGGCGGCTCGTGCTCACCGGCAGTGAGCCGATGCACCGCGGCGCGGGCCCGCTCACCCCGGAACTCGGTGCGCTGACCCGCGAGCTCGTCGGCTGCTTCACCCGGGGCGAGGGGCCCACCAAGGAGAAGATCCGCGAGATCATGATCAGACTGGAGTACTGGGACCCGGCCGCCGTCGACGAGAACAACCTCGAGCTGCGCTGGCACTACATGCAGCAGCCCGGCCCGCAGTCCACGTGGGGTAAGGCCGCGAACATGATGAGCGGCACACCCGAGGACCTCGAGGAGCTGATGCGGATCGTGCAGGCGCCGGTCCTCGTCTTCTGGGGGCGGCACGACGTGTTCGCCACCCACCAGTACGCGAAGTCCATCGCGGACACCGTGCCGCACGGCGACTTCTACCTGATGGACAGGGCCGGCCACCACATGGAGGAGGAGCGGCCCCGGGACTTCGCCGCACTGGTGACGGCGTGGCTGGACATGCCCGTCGACGGGGAGTGACGAGGCCGTGACTCGCCCCTCCTGACGAAACCTGCGGACCCGAGCGGGTCACGTCGATGACATCTGTACAGGTGAAACTCAGACCGGAGGTGATCACGGGCTGTGACTCCCCATCGCACGGCCCGCCGACATGACTTCGATCGCCGAGGCGCGTGCCTTGTCCGAACCGCAGCCCGCGGGAGGGTTCGACGAGCCTCCGCGCGCCGGCGCGGAGACCGTGGTGGACAAGGTCCGCACGGTCGTCGAGACGATCGCCCGCCACGGTCCGCTCGGGCTCTCGGCCCTCGCGCGCGAGGCCGGGATGTCGAAGACCACGGTGCACCGGCTGTCGGGCGAGCTGCTCGCCTGGGGGGTGATCGAACGGATCGAGGGCCGGTTCGTCCTCGGCCGACGGATGGCCGAGCTGGGCCAGCTCGTGACGCCACGGGAGTCGCTCCGGGAGGTCGGTCATCCCTTCGCCGTCGAGCTGTTCGCCCAGTTCCGGCTGCCGGTGACCGTGTCCGTGCGCCAGGGTCTCGACGTCCGCTGCGTGGCCAAGATCTCCGGCACGGTCGACGAGGCGACGGGCTGGATGGGCGTCGGCACCCGCGCGCCCCTGCACTGCACGGCGGCGGGCAAGGCCATCCTCGCGTTCAGCCCGCCCGAGCTGTTCCGCGCCGTCGTGGCACGCCCCATGCGCGGGGTGACGCCGTTCAGCACCGTCGCGCCCACCAAGCTCGCGTTGCAACTGCGCGACGTGCGCCGCGCCGGCTACTCCGTGGTGCGTCGCGAGGTCCACGTCGGCGCGAGCTCCATCGGGGTGCCGGTGATCGACCGGCACGGGACGGTCGTCGGCGCGTTCGCGATGCCGCTCCCGGCCCGCCCCGAGCAGGCCGTCGAGCTGCAGCGCAGCATCAAGCAACAGGCGGCACGGCTGGCGGCCCAGCTCCCCTGAGCCGCGGTCGGGCGGAAACACCACGGACACGCTGTTTCCGGCAGGCAAACCCTCACGTCGGAGGTCCGGCCACCGGAACACGACCGGCGAGCGGTCCGGCGGGCCGACTCAGGATGTCCCCCTGGGGCGGGTCCTCCACGTCGACGGACATGCCCCGGCCGCCGATCGAGAGGGGACACGAGATGACCGACAGCACGGCGCCTTTCATCCGGCTCAGCGGGATCTCCAAGTCCTTCCCCGGCGTGCGCGCGCTCGACGACGTGTCACTCGACATCCGCGCAGGCGAGGTGCACTCGCTCACCGGTGAGAACGGGTCGGGGAAGTCGACGCTGGCGAAGATCGTGAACGGCACCCACCAGCCCGACGCGGGCACGGTCGAGATCGACGGCGTGCCCACGGTGATCACGAAGCCCTCCAAGGCTCTCGAGCTGGGCATCGTGTCGATCAGCCAGGAGCTGACCCTGGCGCCGTCGTTGTCGGTGGCGGAGAACATCTTCATCGGGCGCATGCCGCGGACCCGCTGGGGGACCGTCGACTGGGACCGCTGCGTGCGGGAGGCCCAGGCCGTCCTCGACGACCTGCGCGTGCACGTGAACCCGCGCACGGCGGTGCGCGACCTCAGCCTCGAGCTGCAGCAGGAGATCGAGATCGCGCGCGCGATCTCCAGCAACGCCCGCCTGTTCATCCTCGACGAGGCCACGAGCTCGCTCTCCGAGGCCGCGACCGACCGGCTGCTGGAGATCGTCGAGGAGCAGCGCGACCGCGGCGTCGGGGTGCTCATGATCTCGCACCGCATGCCGGAGCTGTACCGCTCCTGCTCGGTGGCGTCGGTGCTGCGTGACGGCAGGCTGATGGGGACCGTGCCGCTGCCGGAGACTCCGGAGGACGCCCTGGTGCGCCTCATGGTCGGCCGCGACCTCGACGACTACTTCGGCACCCGCGACGTCACCCCGGACGCCGTCGCGCTCAAGGTCACCGACCTGCACACCCTGGACGGCGCGCTCCTCCCCACCTCGTTCGAGGTACGCCGCGGGGAGATCCTCGGCGTGGCGGGCCTCGTGGGGTCGGGCAAGGCCGAGCTCGGGATGGCCCTGGGCGGCGCGATCCCGTCCGCGGGCTCCATCGAGGTCGGGGGCCGGAACGTCGCCATCACCAACCCGCGGCAGGCCGTCGACAACGGGGTCGGCTACGTCCCCGACGACCGGAAGGGGCAGGCGATCCTGCCGAACCGCAGCGTGGCCGAGAACTTCGCGCTCGCGTGGCGGGGCACGTTGTCCAAGCTCGGCGTGCTGCGGGTCCACCGGGAGACCAAGCTCGTGCGGGACGGCATGAAGCGCTACGGCGTCGTCGCCGCCAACGAGAACGTCAGGATCTCCACGCTGTCCGGCGGCAACCAGCAGAAGGTCGTGCTGGGTCGGACGTTCGCGCGGGGCTGCACCGTCCTGGTCCTCAGCGAGCCGACCCGTGGAATCGACGTCGGGTCGAAGAGCCAGGTGTACGCGCTGCTGCAGAAGCAGGTCGGCGAGGGGGCCGCCGTCGTCCTGATCTCCTCCGAGCTCCCCGAGATCCTCGGCCTCGCCGACCGCGTCATCGTATTCCACCGCGGCAGCGTCCACGCCGAGTTCGCCGCCGAGGGCCTCGACGAGGAGACCGTCGCCGCAGTCGCCGTGTCCGGGCGCTCGCAGCCCGCCGCCGCCTAGAGCGTGTCTCCCAAACATCGGCGGCGTGTAGCTCCATGATCGGTGCATGGTCAG